>NZ_JBYCLE010000407.1:0-2995 GCF_057473765.1 Mycobacterium sp. TH-M106
CCGAGATGCTGGCCCGGTTCTCCACGGTGGCCGGAGAGCGGGGCAGCCCGGACACCTGGCGCGACGTTCGTGGGTTCGCGCTGAAGTTCTACACACCCGAGGGCAACTTCGACATCGTCGGCAACAACACGCCGGTCTTTTTTCTGCGGGATCCGTTGAAGTTCCAGCACTTCATCCGCTCCCAGAAGCGAATGATGGCCAGCAACCTGCGCGACCACAACATGCAATGGGACTTCTGGACCCTGTCACCGGAATCGGCGCACCAGGTGACCTACCTGATGGGTGACCGGGGGTTGCCCAGCAGCTGGCGGCAGATGAACGGCTACGGCAGCCACACCTTCAGCTGGGTCAACGCCGCCGGCGAGATCTTCTGGGTGAAGTACCACTTCATCACCGCCCAGGGGGTGCACTGCCTCACCCAGCAAGAGGGTGACCGGTTGGCCGGTGTCGACGGCGACTACCATCAGCGCGACCTGTACCAGGCGATCGAGCGCGGTGAGTATCCGAGCTGGTCGGTAAAGGTCCAGATCATGCCGTACGAGGAGGCCAAAACCTACCGGCTGAACCCGTTCGATCTGACCAAGGTTTGGCCGCACGCCGACTATCCGCTGATCGACGTCGGCACAATCACGCTGGACCGCAACGTCGCCGACTACCACGCCGAGATCGAGCAGGCGGCGTTCGAGCCGAGCAACGTGGTGCCCGGTACGGGGCTGAGCCCCGACAAAATGCTGCTGGCCCGCGGCTTCGCCTACGCCGACGCTCATCGCGCCCGGATCGGGACCAACTACAACCAGCTACCAGTCAACGCACCCAAGGTGGACGTGCGCAGCTACTCCAAAGACGGTGCGATGCGGTACCGCAGTGCGTCCGGCCCGGTGTATGCACCGAACTCGGTGGGTGGGCCCAAGGCCGATCCGGCACGTGCGGCCGAGGTGCGCTGGCACACAGACGGCGACATGGTGCGTCAGGCGTACACGTTGCGAAAAGACGACGACGACTGGAGCCAGGCCGGCAGCCTAGTCCGGCAGGTCCTCGATGACGCCGCCCGTGAACGCTTGGCCGACAACATCATTGGCCACGTCTCCGATGGAGTGACCGAGCCAGTGCTGTCACGGGTGTTCGAGTACTGGCGAAACGTCGACCCGGATCTGGGCAAGAAGGTCGAAGAGGGTGTGCGCGCGCATCTGAGTCGGTAGCCGCGCGCCCTACCGGAAGGTGGGAGTCGGCCAGCTCAGCGTCGGGGTTTGCGGCGGCGGTTCTTGCGCTTGATGCCGACTCCACCCCACAGTGAGAAACCGCGCACCGTCACCTTCGGCGCGCCGGGGGTGCCGGCGCCCTCGACGCTCTGGTCGAAACTGCCCATGACACCGTAACCGTGGACGTCGACGTTGACTTCCGGTGGCAGCAGAATCGTCTGCCCGCCCATGATCGAAAATGCGTTGATCTGCACGTCGGGGGAGGTGAAGTCGGCGTAGCGCAAATCCACCACCCCGCCGCCGAACAGCGAGAAGGTGGTCAACCGTTTCGGAACGTTCCAGCGGCCTCGGCGCTGGAAGGCGCTCATGATGGCCAGCAGCAGTGTGGACGGCGCGGGTTTGCAGGCGCCGCCGCGGCTCGGGCTCACCGACGATCCCAGCAAGTCGGACCGCAGTCGATCCAGCTCGCCGTAGGTCTGGGCTGCGTAGGCCTTGGCGAGACGGTCTTCGTAGTCGCCCATCGGCAGTCGGCCCTGCGCGGCGGCATCGCCGAGCAACTGCGCTAACTGAATGCGGTCGGTGTCGGCCGCGCGCGACTCCGCGCTCGGTCTGCCGTTGTCTTTTTGCGCAGTATCACCCATTGGCTATAGAGCCTACGACGCACAGCCTCGACCGCAAGGAGCTTCGCCAAACTGCGCGGTCATCGTTACCTGGGCGGCAGCTGGTTACCCCGGGCCCCGGGAGTCCACTGTGGTGGACGCTTCTGGAGGAAAGCCAGCATGCCTTCGCGGGCTTCGTCGGAGACGAACAGCCGGGCCGACTCGACGCTGAGCCGCTCGGCCTCGCGGTCGAACGCTGCCAGCACGGCAGCTGTGGTCAGCGCTTTCGACGCCGCCAGACCCTGAGGCGATCCGTGCGCGAGTTCGTCGGCCAGCGCGGTGACCGTCGCATCCACGTCGTCGGCGGCGATCGTGACCAGCCCGATCGCGGCGGCCTCTGTGGCGTCGAACTTCTCACCGGTCAGGAAGTAGCGCCCCGCGGCCCGGGCGGACATCTTAGGAAGCAGCGTCAGCGAGATGATCGTGGGTGCCACCCCGATCCGTGCCTCGGTCAAGGCGAACGTGCTGGCCGGTCCGGCGACCGCGATATCGCATGCCCCCACCAGGCCCATACCGCCGGCTCGGACGTGGCCGTCGATGGCGGCGATGACTGGCAATGGCGACTCCACGATGGCGCGAAACAATGCCGCGCCCGCCCTGGCCCGGTCTGCGGCCATCTCGAAAGGGTCACCACCCGATGCTGCTGAAGATTCGGAGAGGTCCGCCCCGGCGCAGAACGTGTTGCCGGTATGGCCGAGCACCACAGCGCGAATCGCCGGATCCGCGGCGGCGTCGGCCAGCCCCTGACGCAGCTGGCCGACCAGGACGTCCGACAGCGCGTTGCGGTTGTGTGGGGAGTTCAGTGTCAGCCGTGCGACGTGGCCGTCGGCTGCGTACTGGACCAGGGTGTCCATCAGTAGGACCGGGGCAGGCCCAGCGACGTCTGCGCGACGAAATTGAGGACCATCTCCCGGCTCACCGGCGCGATTCGTGACAGCCTCGACGCGGTCAACGCCGCGGCGACGCCGTACTCCTTGGTCAGCCCGTTGCCGCCCAGCGCCTGCACCGCCTGGTCGACCGCGCGGGCGGCGGCCTCGCCTGCGGCGTACTTGGCCATGTTCGCCGCTTCGGCGGCGCCGGCGTCGTCGCCGCTGTCGTAGAGGGTGGCGGCCTTCTGCATCATCAGCTTGGCCAACT
>NZ_JBYCLE010000408.1:0-6522 GCF_057473765.1 Mycobacterium sp. TH-M106
CGCTGGGCATCGGGTTGGCCGGCGGCTGGGTCGGGCGTAAGACCGCGGAGGTGGTCGAGGCGTTCACCACCTCGAAGGTGACGTTGTCCACCAACGGTAATGCCGAAGAACCCGGCGGACTGTTCGCCAAGGTCGCCGCTGCGGTGGGCGACTCGGTGGTGACCATCGAGTCGATCAGCGATGACCAGGGGATGCAGGGCTCCGGCGTCGTCGTCGACGGGCGGGGCTACATCGTCACCAACAATCACGTCATCTCCGAGGCGGCCAACAACCCCAGCAAGTTCAAGACCACCGTGGTGTTCAACGACGGCAAAGAGGTACTGGCCAATCTGGTCGGCCGCGACCCCAAGACCGACCTGGCGGTGCTCAAGGTGGACAACGTCGACAACCTGACGGTGGCCAGGTTCGGCGACTCCGAGAAGCTGCACGTCGGCGACTTGGTGCTGGCGGCCGGCGCGCCGCTGGGGCTGCGCAGCACAGTCACCCACGGCATCATCAGCGCATTGCACCGCCCCGTTCCGCTGTCGGGTGAGGACTCCGACACCGACACCGTCATCGACGCCGTCCAGACCGATGCGTCGATCAACCACGGCAACTCCGGTGGCCCGCTGATCGACATGGACTCGGCGGTGATCGGGATCAACACCGCGGGCAAGTCGCTGTCCGACAGCGCCAGCGGGCTGGGGTTCGCGATTCCGGTCAACGAGGTGAAGTCGGTTGCAGAAACCCTGATCAAAGACGGCAAGATCGTCCATCCAACGCTGGGGGTGAGCGCTCGGTCGGTGAGCAACTCGATGGCATCGGGTGCGCAGATCGCCAACGTGAAGGTGGGTGGCCCCGCGGAGAAGGGCGGCATGCTGGAAAACGACGTGGTTGTCAAGGTCGGGGACCGCACGGTCGCCGACGCGAACGAGTTCGTCGTCGCGGTACGGCAGCTGCCCATCGGGCAGGAAGCCCCGATCGAGGTGGTTCGCGACGGCCGGCATGTCACGCTGACCGTAACCCCGACCGCGGACAGCTAGCCGGGTCGATGTTCGCCAATGTCGGCTGGGCGGAGATGCTGATACTCGTGGTGGTCGGCCTGGTGATCCTGGGCCCGGAGCGGCTGCCGGGCGCAATCCGATGGAGTGCTACCGCACTGCGGCAGGTGCGTGACTACCTCAGTGACGCCAGCCGACAGTTGCGCGAAGAGATCGGCCCGGAGTTCGACGATCTGCGTCAGCCGTTGAGCGAGCTGCAGAAATTTCGCGGTATGTCGCCGCGGGCTGCGCTGACCAAACACCTGCTCGACGGTGACGATTCGCTGTTCACCGCGGTGAGCCAGCTCGCTGAGGGACCTGGCAACACCGATACGGTTCCATCACCTGGCGCGGGTTCACCGAGTCCTTCCGAGGGCCCACCGGAAACGTCGACACCCTTCGACCCCGACGCGACCTGACCGATCTCTCCGGCGTGGTGACCTGCAGCCAGATGAGCCTGTCCGACTGGCTACATTGCTCACTGTGCTCGTGGGTTCGCAGTTGGGAAACGGAGGTCGGACGACGTGAACCCCTCACCCTTGGACGCGCTGGCGGCACTGTTGGCCCCGCTGGTGGTGGCGGTGCTGTTGGCGGCCCTGGCGCGGCGCCACAACATGTCCACACCGCTGCTGCTGGTGATCGCCGGGCTTGTGCTCGGGACAATTCCTGGAACCCCCGACATCACCTTGCAACCCGACCTGGTGTTGTTCGTCCTCCTGCCGCCGCTGTTGTGGTCGGCCGGCCTGGAAAGCTCCTTCGTCAACATCCGCCGCAACCTGCGCTTCATCGGGTTGTTGGCGATCGGCCTGCCGCTTGCCACGACGATCGCGGTGGGCATCGTCGCCTACCGCACCGTGCCCACACTGACCCTGGCCAGTGCCCTCACCCTGGGCGCGATCGTGGCACCGCCCGACGCGGTGTCGGCGATAGCGGTCGGCCGCCGGGTCGGGCTGCCCCGACGGGTGATGACACTGCTCGGCGGGGAGAGCCTGCTCAACGACGCGACCGCGCTGACCGCCTACAAGGTGGCGCTGGGCGGGGCGATCGGCACGGTCGTCAGCTGGCGTCACGGGCTGGCTACTTTCACCTTGGCTGCCGTTGTCGGCATCGCGGTCGGCGTGGTGCTGGGCGCCGTCATCGTCTACCTGCGCTCCCGGTTGGGCGACCCGCTGGTGGAAAGCGCGATCGGACTGATCGCACCGTTCGTGATCTACCTGGTGGCCGACCAACTCAACGGCTCCGGTGTGCTCGCTGTCGTGGTGGCCGCCCTGATCCTGGGTCAACGTTTCACCCGAATGCACTACGCTACCCGGCTGCAGGACCAGGCGGTATGGCAGGCGATGCAGCTGGTAATGGAATCATTCGCGTTCTTGATGATCGGCCTGCAGTTGCCCGCCGCCGCGCAGGACCGGCATGGGGTCGCCGGCTCGACGCTGGCGGTGGCGTCGGTGGCGGTGTTCTCGACGGTGCTGGCGGTCCGCATCGTCTGGGTGGTGTTCTTCGCCTATGTGCCGCGGCTGCTGTCGGCTCGGATCCGGCAACGCGAGCCGGCGCCCACCCGCGGTCAGGTTTTCATCCTGGCGTGGGCGGGCATGCGCGGTGTGGTGTCGTTGGCGGCCGCGTTCGGTGTGCCTCTGACGACCCTGGCGGGAACGCCACTTGCGGGTCGACCGCAGCTGGTGTTTTTGACCTTCGTGGTGGTGGTGGGCACACTGCTGCTGCACGGGCTGACGTTGCCGTGGCTGGTCCGCAAGCTCGGCGTGCACGGCGACCAGGCACGCACTGACGCGATCGCCGCGGCTGCCGCGCAGGAGAAAGCGGCCCGGGCCGCCGCCGATCGCCTCGATGAGGTGCTCGCGTCGATGGAGGCGTCGGCCGCCAGTGAGCGCGTCATCGAGGAGCTGCGGGTGTGGAACATCCGCCGCCGCAGTAGCGCCCAGGAACGTTTGCGGCGCGCCCACACCGACTCGGCCACCGGCGAGACCGCCGCGGTTACCTTTCGCCGGCTACGGTTGGAGATGCTGGCCGCCGAGCGGAAGACGTTCATCGCCGAACGCAACCGTGGGCAGATCGACGACGAGGTGCTGCGCACCGCGCTACACGGACTGGACCTCGAAGAAGCGACGCTCGATATCGGCTATTAGCCCCGGGCTCACCGCTGCATCTGGCCGGTGACCAAGCCCAACGACATGCCGACCAGACCGCGACCGCGGGTCGCCAGGCCGTCGGCGATCCTGCGCAGCTCCTTGCCGGCTATCGAATCGGGCATCAGCACCACCGGCGTCCCGGAGTCACCGGCGGCCACCATGGTGGCATCGATCGGCACTTGGCCGAGCAGCGGCACGTCCCTGCCCATCGCGCGGGTGAGCTGTTCGGAGACCCGCTTGCCGCCGCCCGCACCGAACAGGTGCATGGTGGTGCCGTCGGGCATGGCCAGCCCGGACATGTTCTCCACGACGCCGATGACCTGCTGACGGGTCTGCAGCGCGATCGCACCGGCTCGCTCGGCGACTTCGGCGGCGGCCAGCTGGGGTGTGGTCACCACCAGGAGTTCCGCCGGCGGCACCAGCTGGGCCACCGAGATGGCGACGTCGCCGGTGCCCGGCGGCAGGTCGAGCAACAAGATATCCAGGTCGCCCCAGTACACGTCGGCCAGGAACTGTTGCAACGCCCGGTGCAGCATCGGACCCCGCCACACCACCGGAGTGTTGCCCTTGGTGAACATCGCGATCGAGATCACCCGGACGTCATGGCCGATCGGCGGCATGATCATCGACTCCACCTGTGTCGGCAATGCGGTGACGCCCATCATCCGCGGCACCGAATGCCCGTAGATGTCGGCGTCGAGCACACCGACTGAAAGTCCGCGGCTCGCCAACGCGACGGCCAGGTTGACCGTCACGCTGGATTTGCCCACCCCGCCCTTGCCGGAGGCGACCGCATAAACCTTGGTCAGCGACCCAGGCTGAGCGAAGGGGATAACTGGCTCGGCGGTGTCGCCCCGTAATTGTTTGCGTAGTTCGGCGCGCTGCTCGTCGCTGAACACATCCAGGCTCACCGTGACCGCGCCTGTCTCCGGCACATCGCTGACGGCCTGAGTGACCATGCTGGTGATTTGGGATTTCATTGGACAGCCCCCGATGGTCAGATAGACCGTGACGTGCACGCTGTGGTCTGGAGCTATCTCGATGCTCTTGACCATCCCCAGTTCGGTCAGCGGACGCCGGATGTCGGGGTCCAGCACCGTGCCGAGTGCTGCATAGACCTTGTCGTGCAGACCGGAGGTGTCATCGGGTGTTTTCGACATCACAGCCGAGTCTAGGTGAGCGACCGCGGCTGTCGAACTGTGATCTTCGTCAGCCTTGCGGGCTCGGCGGTGGCACGGCGTAAGGGGGCATCGGCGCCGGCGGCGTGGGCGCCGCCGGTGGCGGTGGCACATCATAGGGTGCCGCCGGTGGCGGTGGCACATCATAGGGCGGCAGCGGCGTGGGCGCCGCCGGTGGCGGTGGCACATCATAGGGCGGCAGCGGCGCCGGCTGCCCAGCCTGCGGCTCCAGGCAGATCAAGCCGCACGTCGCGATCGAAGAAGGCGCCTGGGCGGGATGCAGCCAGGATTGCAGCCAGGACCATCCTTGCTGCTGGCTGCTCGTCGCGGGTTGCTGGCTCAAATCGATCAGCGGTATCCGCGCCATCGGGTCGGTGGGCGCCAGCCCGTGGGCGTTCAGCGGCGAGTCCGGTCCGAGACCTTCCGGCTTCTCCCAGTGCAGGTCACCGAGCGGCGGTGGGGGCCCGGTTATCGGCGGCAGGTCCATCGGCACGACCCCGGTGGTGTACGCCGCGGCCCAGCCCAACACGTTGCGTGCGTAAGCCGTTGAGTTGTTGTAGCGCAGGAGGGCGGCCATCACCTGCGACTGGTCACGCAGGTTCATTCCGCCGCTGCACAGATACCTCGCCGCTGCCAAGGTGGAGTCGTAGAGGTTCTGTGGATCCGCCTGTCCGTCGCCGTCGCCGTCTGAGGCGTAGCGTGCCCAGGTGCCGGGCAGGAACTGCATCGGCCCGATGGCCCGCGCGTAGACGACTCGGCCGGCGCCGGCGCTCTGGACGACGACCTCGTTGCCGGGCAGCGAGCCGTCCAGCACCGGCCCGTAGATCGGCTGGGCCGCGGTGCCGCGTGCGTCGGTGGCGCCGCCGTTGGCGTGCATCGACTCGATACGGCCGACGCCAGCCAGCAAGTTCCAACTGATCCCGCACTCCGGGTTGGCGACGCTCATTTTCTGCTCAGCGTTACGGTAGGCTGCCAGCGCCATCGCCGGAATCCGCAGTGTGCCAGGCGAATACACCAGTGTCGCCGGCGGCGGAGCCGAGCTGGATGCCTCTGCCACGTGGAAGCTGCTCGGCAGACGTTCGACGGCGACCACGGCCGGGCCGGACGAGTAATCGGGGGTAGACGCGACGGCGGCTAGCGGAGTCACCCGGGTAGCGCTGATATCGCGTAGCTGCAGCGTGGCCATGGCAGACCTGGGCGTCGCGCCGACCGCGCCGGCGAACACCAGCGGGGTGATGACGGCCAGTCCGAACGCCGGTCGTGTCACGCCCGCTAGCCGACGCCACCCGGTCGTGCGGGCGCCGTCCCCTCTACGCACTCGGTCCCCACTCGTCCGTCGCGGTGAAACCGGGTACACCGAAAAGCGCGGCGCATCGGCTTCGATGAACTAGGTCACCATACCTAAACCAGGCTGCGTCAGAAGCGTTATCGAACGGTTCTCTTGTCGTGCCGTTTGGTCAACCCACTCCGCCGGGCTGGCCCGCGGGCTCGTGGGTGGCCGGGTCGGCATCGGGTTTGCAGTCCCGCAGGTGCTCGAGAAGTTCACGCAGCCGCAGCAGCTCGTGGTGCAGGTAGTCGCGGGTGGCCACCTCGCCCAAAGCCAGCCGCACTGCGGCCAGCTCGCGGGCCAGGTATTCGGTGTCGGCTTTAGTCTGCTCGGCTCGGTGGCGGTCCTCCTGCAGGCTGATCCGGTCCCGGTTCTCCTGCCGGTTCTGGGCCAGCAGGATCAGCGGTGCCGCGTAGGCGGCCTGGGTGGAGAAGGCCAGGTTGAGCAGGATGAACGGGTAAGGGTCCCAGTGCAGTCTGGCCGCGAAGACGTTGAGCAGAATCCAGGCCACTACCACGACGGTCTGGACGGCCAGGTAGCGGCCGGTGCCGAAGAACCGTGCCACCGACTCGGTGATCCGGCCGAGCGCCTCGGGGTCCACCCGCAGGCTGGGCAGCCTCGACGTGCGCGGAGTGTAGAGCCGCTGCCGTGCAGAATGATCGGTCACGAAGACCCTCCTGACGGGGTCCCGGCGACGTCGAACCCCGGTTCATCGATGCTTTCCCGCCAATCGTGCGGCAGTAGGTGGTCCAGTACATCGTCGACGGTGACCGCCCCCAGCAGGTGGTTCTGCTCGTCGAGCACCGGCCCGCAGATCAGGTTGTAGGCGGCGAAATAGCGGGTCAGTTCGG
>NZ_JBYCLE010000409.1:0-2994 GCF_057473765.1 Mycobacterium sp. TH-M106
GCAGTGCTTCCACGAAGACTCTGGTTGCCTCGCCGCGGGTGATCATCTCACCCGCGTCGAACAGGTAGTCCACCACCGCACGAGCTAGCCCAATGGCACCGTCGACATCCCCAAGCCTGGCCTTCTCCCTGGCGAGCTCGGTGTCGACAAACCTCACCGCGTTGTCTGCGAATCCGTGCCGCAGTTGAGCTTCGCGCCACTGGGCGAGCAGCGCCAAGCCGGCACCACGGTGCGAACCGCCCCGATTGACGAGGACGAGGCCGCGACTCCACCGCGCGGCATCCACCGCGAAGTCGTCGCCGGAATGTTCGGCCATCTCCAGCGCTTGGGCCGTGTCGCGGTCAGCCGCCGCGTCCGGCAACGATACCCCGACGTGGGCGGCGAAGCCGTACTTAGCCACCACGGCGGCACAGTAGGACCTCGCGTCGACGCTGCGGGCCATCGTGAGCGCCTGATCGAGGTCGTCCTTCCAGCCCGAAAGCCCGAGGCAATATCGGCAGGAGCCACGCAACATGATCGCCAGCGCCAACGGTGAACCGACCAGCAGGTTGCCCTTCGTGGGATCGCCTTGGGCCAGGTCGATGACGCGCTGCACCAAGCGCAGACTTTCGGCCGCCTCCCCTGCCTGCAAAAGGACATTCCCTGGTGCGATCAAAATGCCAACGGTCAGGGTCGGATCGCCGATCGACTCGAGCAACCTGCTGCAGTCCGACGCAATAGACGCCGATTTGTTGAACTGGTTGTGGAACACCAGCGCTGTCATCAGGCCGGTCATGGCGATCGCCAGCGATACGTTGTCGCCGGTGGCGGTGCACAGGTCACGCAGTTCGTCGAAGCCAGCGCTTGAGACGGTGCCACTGACCCAGCTGGTGCTCCCGCACAACAGGGTCCGCGGGGTGATACGCATCGGTGCGCTGCCCAGGTCGTCGGCAGGCAGCCTGTCGGCAACCGCGCGAGCTCGCTCCCAACTGACACGCGCAGCCCTGATGTCACGGTATTGCGCCCATGCCCCTGCACGCATATGCCAGCCGTACGCCGCCGGTAGATCCTCGGCGGCCTCGAAGTGCTCGGCGATCAGCGACGCGTTCTCGTCGAGCAGATCCGGGTGGCGTTGTTCGATTGCGGTGGCCAGGCGCCGGTGCAGTTCGGCACGGTCGGCCTTGAGCTGTGATCCGTAGGCCACCGCCCGAATCAACGGGTGGCGGAAGGCAAACTCCGCTTGCGAAGTGAACTGCACCTGATCCACCAGTTCAGCAGCGAGCAACCGGTCGATCTGTGCTTCGTCATCCAGCAGCGCCAATTGCTCAGCACTGAACCGCATCCCGATCACCGCGGCGGTGCTCAGGGTCCGTTTGGCAACCGGGTCGAGCCGGTCGATGCGGGCGGCGATGGTGGCCTGCAGAGTCGCCGGTACGACGACGTCGGGCGCACCGACAAGCAGATACGCCCCTCGCCTCCCCTGCAGCACACCGCGCTCGGCCAGATCACGCACCATCTCCTGAGCAAAGAACGGGTTCCCGGCGATACGCTCGGCGATAGTGGTGGCCAGCCCACTCACCGACGGGTCCTGCCCAAGTAAAGCGGTGATCAAGGCCGATGATTCCGAATCGCTCAGCGGCGTAAGCACAATCGTTTGTGCACCGATTATGTGACTCAGCGCGCCATGGTATTCGGGCCGGGAGGTGACCAAGAGCAGCGACGGGGTTTGGCGGATCACTGCCAGGAAATCCGCCAGCAGCAAGTCGCTGACCTCGTCGATCCAGTGCGCATCCTCAACGACATAGACCGCGGGCGTGGTGCGCGCCAGCGAGACGGTATTGACCAACCGAGTCAGCCGACGGCGCCGGGCATCCGGATCGATGCTGGGCAATTCGACACTGCTGTCTCGAATGCCGAGCAGATCCTCAAGCAGCAGCAGATCCTGCGGATCAGCGTCAGACGCTCGCTGTCGGACTCGCGCGCGTGCCGCCTCGTCAGCAACGCCGCTGACCCGAAATACGGTGCGCAGCAACGATGTCGCCGTATGGAACGGGATCTCACTGGCGTGCGACTCACAGTAGGCGGTGAACACCTCCACGCCGCGGCTCTGCGCGAGGGCGGTCACCTCGCGGGCAATGCGGCTCTTGCCGATACCGGGCGGCCCCACCACCCCCACCACGCACCCGGTACCGCGGATCGCCTGATCGAGTATGCCGGTGAGCGCGCCCATCTCCCAGCTGCGGCCAACCAGTGACGGATCCCGCCGGCCGGTGTGTCGATGCTCCGGCGACACCGCCAACAGCCGGCGCACGAGCACCGGCTCGGCCGCGCCCTTGATCTGCACCAACTCCGGCTCGCCCAACGTGGCGACGTCTTCGACCAAACGTGCGGTGGATTCGCTGAGCAGCACCCCACCCGGTGGAGCCACCGACTCCATCCGTTGCACGAGACCGACCGGCTCGCCGGTCGCGGTATAACTGCCCGGCCCGACCTCACCGACGACCACCTCGCCCGAGTTCAGGCCGACTCGTAGCTGCAGTCCAACGTCACCGGGCGCCGCACTCCCGCGTTGGATCTCCAACGCCGCCAGGCACGCCCGCAGCGCGTGATCCTCCAACGCCACCGGCACACCGAACACCGCCATAATGCCGTCGCCGGTGAACTTGTCCACGGTGCCGCCAAACCGCTGCACCACCGCCGCACACCGGTCACACAACCCGGTCATGATCTCCCGCAACCGCTCGGCACCCACCACCGAAGCGATATCCATCGAATGCGCCACATCAGCGAATAACACCGTCACCTGCTTGTACTCGGCCGGTCGATGATCCACCGTGACGGGTGCACCACACTCGAAACAGAACTTCGCGTTCGGCTGCAACTCGGTACCACAAGCGACGCATGCCGTCATGTCATCGCCTCCGCCAACGCGATATGCCCCTCGTAGCCAACCTCGGTGGCCCTCTTGCGATACCGGTCGGCGAAGTCGCGGTAGCCGTCTTCGTCGCCGTTCGC
>NZ_JBYCLE010000410.1:0-4294 GCF_057473765.1 Mycobacterium sp. TH-M106
CGGGTCCAGCCGCGCCGCCGGGTTGTCGAACGCACCAACGGATGGATCAACCACTGCCGGCGACTCGACCGACACCACGAAGTCACCCCCATCGCCCACGAAGGCTTCCTGATCCTCAGCCAGATCACCTCACTGCTGCGCCGACTCGACCGCAGCCAGTTGTTCGACACGCTTTAGGCTCAGCTACCATGCGCAAGTTCATCGCCGGTGTCGCGGTCACCGCCCTGACCGGGATCGCCGGTGTGCCCGATCTGCAATTCATCCAGCCACCGGTGACGCACGCCGACATCTCGCAGCCTGCGGGATCGATGCCGATTCCGGATGGGCCGGCGCCCGCCTGGATTGTGGCAGACCTGGACAGCGGGGCGGTGTTGGCCGAGCGGGACGGCTACGCGGCACACCCGCCTGCGAGCACCATCAAGGTGTTGCTGGCGCTGGCGGCCCTCGATGAGCTGGACCTCGATTCCACCGTGATCGCCACACCCGCCGACACCCAGGTCGAATGCAGCTGTGTGGGTATCGAACCCGGCCGCAGCTACACTGCCCGTCAGCTGCTCGACGGCGTGCTGCTGGTGTCGGGTAACGACGCCGCCAACACGCTGGCCGACATGCTAGGCGGGCTCGACACCGCGGTGACGAAGATGAACGCCAAGGCCGCCGAGGTCGGCGCTGCCGACACCCATGCCACCACCCCGTCCGGGCTGGACGGCCCCGACGGCCCCGGCCAGTCCAGCCCGCACGACCTGGCGGTGATCTTCCGGGCGGCGCTGACCAACCCGGTGTTCGCCGAGATCACGGCCGCGCCGTCGGCAATGTTTCCCGGCGGCCGGGATGATCAGGGTGAGCACCCGATCGTCAATCAGGACGAGTTTCTGCATCGGTATCCGGGAGCGTTCGGCGGCAAGACCGGGTTCACCAATGCCGCCCGCAAGACATTCGTCGGTGCTGCCGCACGCGACGGCCGGCGGCTGGTTATCGCGCTGATGTACGGGCTCGTCCACGAAGGTGGCCCGACCTACTGGGACCAGGCTGCCGACCTGCTGGACTGGGGGTTCGCGCAGAATCCCCAGACCGGCGTCGGCGCGCTCTAGATCAGCTCTAGGCGCGCTGCAGACGCGCTGCAGACGCGCTCCAGACGAGCTATAGACGAGCTCCAGCCGCGGCTCAGCTCATGACCATGGTCGACAAAATGCCCAATTTTGTCTAGACACCATACAAAGCGGTTGGTATTGTCTATCGGTGCAGGTGGTGGAACTCACACGGAAGGTGGCGACATGAGCACCGCAACAAGTACCCAGACTGCGGTGTGGCGGGACAGGAAGCGCTACCTGTGGCTGTTAGGCCTGGTCGCACCCACGATGCTGGTCACGGTGCTGCCGCTGATCGCCGCGATGAACTCGCTCGGCTGGCAGGCCGCCGCGCAGGTGCCGTTCTGGATCGGGCCGATCCTGCTCTACGTACTGTTGCCCGCCCTGGACCTGTGGTTCGGTCCCGACGGGCAGAACCCACCCGACGAGGTGATGGGGCGGCTGGAGAATGACAAGTACTACCGGTACTGCACCTATGCCTACATTCCGTTCCAGTACGCCAGCGTCGTTGTCGGCGCGTACCTGTTCACCGCCTCCGACCTGAGCTGGCTGGGCTTCCACGGGCCGCTGGGCTGGCCGGCCAAGTTGGGGCTCGCGCTGTCGGTCGGTGCGCTGGGCGGCGTCGGCATCAACACCGCTCACGAGCTGGGGCACAAGCGCGACAACCTGGAGCGCTGGCTGGCCAAGATCACTCTGGCGCAAAGCTGCTACGGGCACTTCTACCTTGAGCACAACCGCGGCCACCACGTCCGGGTCGCCACGCCGGAGGACCCGGCGTCGTCCCGGTTCGGCGAGACGTTCTGGGAGTTCTTGCCCCGCAGCGTCTTCGGTGGCCTGCGCTCGGCCTGGCAACTGGAGGCGACCCGGCTGCGCCGGCTGGGCAAGAGCCCCTGGCGGCTCGGCAACGACGTGCTCAACGCCTGGCTGCTGTCGGTGGTGCTGTGGGGCGTGCTGATCGCGGTCTTCGGCCCGGCACTACTCCCGTTCGTCATCATCCAGGCCGTGTACGGCTTCTCACTGCTGGAATCGGTGAACTACCTGGAGCACTACGGCCTACTGCGGCAAAAGCTTCCCAACGGCCGCTACGAGCGCTGCGCACCCGCGCACAGCTGGAACTCCGACCATCTGGTCACCAACTTGTTCTTGTACCACCTGCAGCGGCACAGCGACCATCATGCCAACCCGACCCGCCGCTACCAGACGCTGCGCAGCATGGACGACGCGCCAAACCTGCCCAGCGGCTACGCGTCGCTGATCGGGCTGACGTACTTCCCGCCGCTGTGGCGCCGGCTGATGGACCATCGGGTGCTCGAGCACTACGGCGGCGACATCACCAAGGTGAACATCCAGCCACGGCTGCGCGAGAAGGTGCTGGCCCGCTACTCGGTGCCGGCCTGATGGCCAGCTACCGCTGCCCTGTCTGCGACTACGTCTACGACGAAGCCCATGGGGCCCCCCGGGAAGGATTTCCACCCGGCACACCCTGGGATCTGGTTCCCGACGACTGGTGCTGCCCGGACTGCGGAGTTCGGGAGAAGGTCGATTTCGCAACGATGGAGGTAACCCCGTGAGCGACTACAAGCTGTTCGTCTGCCTGCAGTGCGGCTTCACCTACGACGAGGCGCTCGGCTGGCCCGAAGACGGCATCGCACCCGGAACCCGCTGGGCCGACATACCCGAGGACTGGAGCTGCCCGGATTGCGGCGCGGCCAAATCCGACTTCGAGATGGCCGAGGTTGCGCGGTCGTGACCCACTCGGACGTTGTTTCAGCCAGCGACGGCGTCATCGACACCGACCCCGGTACACCCGGCCGCGCAGCATCACCAGATCGGGACTGCTCAGCACCGCCGGGGAGCTTCGCGGGTCTTCGGTGAAGCACACCAGGTCGGCCGGTGCGCCGTGCTGTAGCCCGGGCCGGCCCAGCCAGCGCCGGGCGTCCCAGCACGCAGCACCCAGCGCGTCGGTGGCAGTCATCCCGATACCCTTCAGCGCCTCCACCTCGTCGGCGATCCGGCCGTGGGCAACCATGCCGCCGGCGTCAGTGCCCGCGTAGATCGAAACCCCGGCCTCGCGGGCGGCGGTGATACGGGATCGGCAGCTGGCGTACAGGCTGCGCATGTGCTGTGCGTAGGCCGGGTACTTCACCGCCGCCGAGTCGGCGATGCTGCCGAAGTTCTCGGTATTGATCAGCGTCGGGACTAGCGCGGTACCGTGCGCCAGCATCAACTCGATGACGTCGTCGGTGATACCGGTGCCGTGCTCGATGCAGTCGATGCCGGCGGTGACCAGCCCGGGCAGCGCGTCCTCGCCGAACA
This sequence comes from Mycobacterium sp. TH-M106, assembly GCF_057473765.1. Classification (NCBI taxonomy): domain Bacteria; kingdom Bacillati; phylum Actinomycetota; class Actinomycetes; order Mycobacteriales; family Mycobacteriaceae; genus Mycobacterium; species Mycobacterium sp. TH-M106. The sequence continues at coordinate 3,405 of NZ_JBYCLE010000410.1, forward strand.
CGTGCGCGGTAACCCGGGCACCCTGCGCGTGTGCCGCGTCGATAGCTGCGCGCAGCACGTCGTCGGACCACAGCGGCGTCAGCTCGCCGGCGCCGCGGTCGATCCAGTCGCCGATCAGCTTGACCCAGCCGTCGGAGCGCCGCGCCTGCACGGCGACCGCGTCGGGCAGCTGTGATTCGTCCTCGACATCGATCGCCAACCCGGCGATATAGCGCTTGGGCCGGGCCAAGTGCCGGCCGGCGCGGATGATGCGCGGCAAGTCGTCGCGGCCGTCCAGGGGGCGAGTGTCGATCGGTGATCCGCAGTCGCGCAGCAGCAACCCGCCGACGTCGCGTTCGGTTTCTGCCTGGACCACCGCCTCGTCGAGGGTGACCGCACCGGACGGCCCGATCCCGACGTGGCAGTGCGCGTCGACCAGCCCGGGCAGAATCCAGCCGCCGTCAAACACGGTGTCGGTATCCGCGACGGGCTCGACGCTGATCCGCCCGTCAACGATCCAGTATTGGACCGGGACCTCATCGGGCAGACCACGGCCGCGCACGTGCAGTCGCACGCGGGCTACTTCTGGCCGGGAAAGTTCAGCTTGGACAGATCGAGACCGTCCAGATCGGCCAGCGCGGGTGGCAGCTCGTCGAGTCCCGCGGGCAGCTGCGACAGGTCCGGGAATCCCGCCGGCAGACCCGCCCCGAACGGGTTGCGCACCATCGGCGGGGTCGGGCCTCTCCTTTTGACGTTCTTACCTTTCTTGCCTTTGCCTTTGGTCCTGTTGTTTTTGCGGGTCGCGCTCTTGCGACCCAGCCCCGGGATGCCCATCCCGCCCATCATCGACGACATCATCTTGCGGGCCTCGAAGAACCGGTCGACGAGCTGGTTGACCTCCGACACCGCCA
>NZ_JBYCLE010000411.1:0-5038 GCF_057473765.1 Mycobacterium sp. TH-M106
TCGCCGGCGACAGCGCATTGGCGACGAACTGCGCCGGGTCTTCGTCGTAGTCGATGATGTCGATCTTCTCACCGGACAGCTCGCTCATCACGTTGCGTACGCGCTGGCCCATCGGGCCGATGCAGGCACCCTTGGCGTTGAGTCCGGAAACCCGTGACGCGACTGCGATCTTGGACCGGTGACCCGCCTCCCGGGCCACCGCCACGATCTCCACCGACCCGTCGGCGATCTCCGGAACCTCCAGCGCGAACAGTTTGCGGACCAAATTGGGATGGGTGCGGGAGAGCTCGATGCGCGGCTCACGAAGACCGCGGGTGACACCGATGACATAGCAGCGCAGCCGGTCGCCGTGCTCGTAACGCTCGCCGGGCGCCTGCTCGGCGGACCGGATGAGGCCGTCGGATCCTTTGGCTTCGGTACCGAGCCGCACCACCACGACACCGCGAGCGTTTTCCCGCGCGTCGCGCTGAACGACGCCCGCGACGATGTCGCCTTCGCGGGCGGAGAATTCTCCGTAAGCCTTTTCGTTCTCGGCGTCCCGCAGCCGCTGCAAGATCACCTGACGCGCGGTGGTGGCCGCGATCCGACCGAAACCTTCGGGGGTGTCATCCCATTCGGCGACGACGTTGCCGTCATCATCGATCTCCCGGGCCAGCACGCGGACCAGTCCGGTTTTGCGGTCGATGTCGATGTGCGCGTCGGTCTCGTGGCCTTCGGTGTGCCGGTAAGCGGTCAGCAGCGCGGATTTGATCGTCTCGACCACCACGTCCACCGAGATGCCCTTGTCCGCCTCGATCGCGTGCAGCGCGGCCATGTCGATGTTCATCCGCCGGCCTCCGTTCGGCCAACCTCAGCTTGAGTAGTCTGAACCAGCTCCATCTCACGCTCGAGTAGCTCGATCACCCGCGTCTGCGAAGGTAGCCTTCTGGTCACGGCGAGCTCCTCATCTTGAGTTGTCCGATCGTCTGCCCGGAGCGAACCCGGTTTCGCCTGGGGAACCAGCTATCAACGATACGCCGAATCACGCGTGGCCACGGCGGACTGGAACGCCACTTAACCTCTGCACAGTCGGCGCGTTGCGAGCCGGACCAAAGGAGCGGGCCGGCACCGTCCACACCTGGTCCGCACCTGGCAGGATGTTGGCGTGCCCGGCACCACTGCGTCTGTTCCGTTCGCCGATCCGGTCGTCAGCAGGCGACGCGTGCTGGCCGGTGCCGGGTCTCTCGCCCTGCTCGCCGTGGCAGCGCCGGCGTGCGGACCGAAGCCGGTACCGCCCGAAGTCGACGAGCTGCAAGCCCAACAGGAGCTGGCACGCCAGGACAGCGAGTTGGCCACAGCGACGGCTGCCGCTGTTGCCGACTCCGAACCCCCGGTGATCGTGGCTGCGTTAGCCCAGATCGCGGCGGAACGGGCCAATCATGCTCAGGCGCTGGCCGCCGAGGTTGCCCGGGTCGCCGGTCACCGCGAGCCGAGCCCGACTGAAACACCTGCGGCGGCGGCCACCACCGGCCGGGCCGCACCCGCCCCCAAGCTGTCCGACGTGGTGAACGCCCTGCGGGTTGCGGCAGACAGTGCCGCAAAGCTGGCGACCGAGATGTCGGGTTACCGAGCCGGTCTGCTCGCCTCCATCGCCGCAGCTTGTACAGCCTCCTACACCGTCGCATTGGTGGCTCAGCCGTGACATCGACCGAGCCCAGCCCGGCAACCGGGCCCGGCGCTGCCCTCGGCGACGCGCTGGCCACCGAATATGGCGTCATCTACGGCTACGGTGTGGTGTCGGCGTACATCCTCTCCGACCTCAACTACTTGGTGTCCGATGCGGTTCGCCAGCACCGGGACCGACGCGACCGGGTCATCACCATGATGTCCGACCGCGCGGAAGCCGTCCCCGTCGCCGCCGCCGGCTATCAGCTGCCCCTCCCGGTCAACAACACCACCGACGCCGCGCAGCTCGCGCTTCGGATGGAGAACGACACCGCGGTGGCCTGGCGGGCCGTCGTCGAACAGGCCCGCGAACCCACCGACCGCCAGTTTGCGACGACCGCACTGTCGCACAGCGCGGTGCTGGCCGCGCGCTGGAATCAGATGCTGGGCAATTGGCCGATCACCCGGGCCTTCCCGGGCGGTGCGGAGTAACCGCGGCCGCGACCTCAGCGGCCAGCGACGCGTCGACGGCCAGCTCCCGGGTCTGGCCGGACAACCGGTTGCGCAGCTCGACCACACCGTCGGCCCAGCCCCGGCCCACCACGACGATCCACGGCATACCCAGCAGCTCGGCGTCGGTGAATTTCACCCCCGGCGACGCCTGGCGGTCGTCGAGCAGCACCTGGACGCCGAGCCGGTCCAGGTCGCTGGCCAGCGCGGTGGCGCCGGCACGGGCGGCGTCGTCTTTGTTGGCAATCACCAGGTGCACGTCGAAGGGTGCGGCGGCGCTCGGCCAGCACAGCCCCAACTCGTCATGGTGTTGTTCGGCGATGACGGCCACCAGCCGTGACACCCCGACGCCGTAGCTGCCCATCGTCAGCCGCACCGGGCGACCGTCTTCGCCGAGGACGTCGGCGGTGAAGGCATCGGTGTATTTGCGGCCCAGCGAGAAAATGTGCCCGATCTCGATGCCGCGGGCCGACACCAGCTGCCCGGCACCGTCGGGTGAGGGGTCGCCGTCGCGCACCTCGGCGGCCTCGATGGTGCCGTCGGCGGTGAAATCCCGGCCGGCCACCAGCCCGACGACGTGGCGGCCCGGCGCGTCGGCTCCGGTGATCCAGCTGCTGCCGTCCACCACCCGCGGGTCGACGAGATAACGCACATCGTTGTCGGCCAGGGCCTTCGGCCCGATGTAGCCCTTGACCAGAAATGAGTACTTCGCGAAGTCGTCGTCGCCGAGCAGCACGTACTCGGCCGGTTCGAGCGCAGCGCCCAGCCGCTTCTCGTCGACCTCACGATCACCGGGCAGCCCGATGCCCAGCAACTCCCAGTCCTTGCCCGGCTCGCGAACCTTGACCAGGACGTTCTTCAGCGTGTCGGCAGCGGTGACGGTGCGGCCTGCCACACCGGCGATGCCGGCGCGGTGGACCCAGTCGACCAGCGTCGCGATCGTCGGGGTGTCCCCGGTGTCGTACACCACCGGTTCGGGAAGCCCGCCGACGGGTTGCGGGTCCGGCCGGCTGGTGACCACCGCTTCAACGTTGGCGGCGTACCCGGACTCCGGGCACCGCACGAAAGTGTCCTCGCCGACCGGGCTCTCGGCCAGGAACTCCTCGGAGGCAGACCCGCCCATCGCACCGGACTTCGCGGCCACGATCACATAACGCACACCCAGCCGGTCGAACATGCGCTGATAGGCCCGGCGATGCGCCTGGTAGGCAGCCTGCAGACCGGCATCGTCGATGTCGAAAGAGTAGGAGTCCTTCATCAAGAACTCCCGCATCCGCAGGATGCCCGCCCGCGGGCGGGCTTCGTCGCGGTACTTGGTCTGGATCTGGTAGAGGAGCAGCGGGAAGTCCTTGTAAGAGCTGTACTCGCCTTTGACCAGCAGGGTGAACAGCTCTTCGTGGGTCGGCGCGAGCAGGTAGTCGTTGCGCCGGCGATCCTGTAGCCGAAACATGGTGTCGCCGTATTCGGTCCAGCGGTTGGTCGCCTCATACGGGGCGCGCGGCAACAGCGCCGGCAGCAGAATCTCCTGCCCACCGATGGCGTTCATCTCCTCGCGCACAACGCGTTCGATCCGACGCAACACCCGCAGCCCCAGCGGCAGCCAGCTGTACAGGCCAGGCGCTACCGGGCGGATGTAGCCGGCGCGGATCAACAGCTTGTGACTGGGGACCTCGGCGTCGGCGGGGTCGTCGCGCAGGGTGCGCAGGAACAGCTGCGACATCCGGGTGATCACAGCGGGCCAGCCTAGCCGACCGGCGACGCCCCTCCCCGCCGGCGAGCATGCACCAAATCGCACTCCGCAGCCGCGTCGAATGCGAGTTTGCGCATGCTGGCCGGCGAAGCGAGTCGAGTTACAACTCGCCGGCGTCGAGGGCTTCCTGAACTTCCTGCGCTTGCGCCACCTGCGCCGCGGTGTATCGGATCAGCAGCGACACCGCGCCGACGACAACGGCCACCGCTGCCACCCACAGCAGGCCGTAGGTGTAGCCCTGATCGAGCGCATGGTGCTGGGCGGCGTTCATGTTCTTCACCGGGCCGTTGACCCCGCCCAGGTACAGCGTGCGCGAGGTGATGACGGCCTGGATGACGGCCAGCACCACCGGACCACCGAGGTTCTGCAACATCAGTGCGATCGCCGAGGTGGGCCCGATCTGGTCGAGGCCCACGCCGGCGATCGCCGACAACGCCAGCGGAACGATGATCATGCCGATACCGATCCCGCCGATCACGATCGGCACAACCAGGTTCGGGAAGTACGGTATGGCGGCGTTCAGCGTCGAGCCGTACAGCATCGCGCCCACCACCAGAACCCCGCCACTGAGCACCACCGCCCGCGGCGGGAACCACGACACCAGCTGGGAGGACGCGCCCAGGCCGAAGCCCATCGCGATGGCGAACGGAATGAAGCAGATGCCTGCCCGCAGCGCGCTGTAGCCCATGATGTCCTGCACGTACAGAGCGATGATCACGGTCAGGGTGAACATCACGCCGCCGGCCAGGAAGACAGCCGCGAAGGTCGCCAGCCGGTTGCGGTCGAAGAACAAGTTCAGTGGCACAACGGGGTTTTCGGCGGTGCGCTCCACCAGGGCGAATGCCACGAACGCGGCCGCCGCCACCACACCTGCGCCGATGGTGACGGCCGAAATCCAGCCCTGTTCCGGGCCGATCGAGAAGGTGAAAACCGCTGCGGTACATCCCAGCGTGGCCAGCACGGCTCCGGTGGCGTCCAGCTTCATCGGCTCTCGCCGGGTTTCGGCCAGCGCGGTCCGAGCCAGGTAGATCATCACTAGCCCGATCGGCACGTTCACCAGAAACGCCAGCCGCCACGACACCTCGGTCAGCGCACCACCGACCACCAGCCCCAGCACCGAGCCGATGCCGGTCA
>NZ_JBYCLE010000412.1:0-2581 GCF_057473765.1 Mycobacterium sp. TH-M106
TAAGAAAAGGCGTGCCCGCTTCCCGGCCGGCCCGGCCCGAGCAGCCCGACCCGATCGCTTCGGCGCGGGCCAACTGGGAGCGGGCCGGCTGGGGTGAGGTGGCCGACGGGATGGTCGCGGTCACGTCGGTGATGCGGGCCCACCAGATTCTGCTGGCACGGGTGGAGGCCGCGTTGCGCCCGTATCACCTGAGCTTCTCCCGCTTCGAGCTGTTGCGGCTGCTGGCGTTCAGCCGTATCGGTGCGCTGCCGATCACCAAGGCCTCCGACCGGCTGCAAGTCCACGTCACCAGCGTCACGCACGCGATCGCCCGGCTGGAAGCAGCCGGCCTGGTCAAGCGCCTGCCGCACCCCACCGATGGCCGGATCACGCTGGTGTCCATCACCGAGCGTGGCCGCTCGACGGTGGAGGCGGCGACGCTCACGCTGAACGACGAGGTGTTCGCCGATATCGGGATGTCGGCCCGCGAGGCGCAGGCGTTGTCGTCGTCGATCCAGTCATTGCGGCACAATGCCGGTGACTTTTAGGAGGGTGACCATGAGAGTCGTCTGGGCGTTCGTGATCGTCGTCTGCTCGGCGCTGAGCATGGTCGTGACCACAGCGACGTCGGCCGCCGATCCGCCGCCGGAAGCGTCTGCGCCGATCGCGTTGGCCGACAGTCTGGTCGCCGCCGAACAGACGCTGCGCGACCCGTCGTCGTCGGAGGCCGCGCTGACGCAGGCCGCGCGCCGCCAGCAGGTGGCCTACCGCGCCCTGGGCTGGCATCCGGAGTGGGACGCGCTCGCCCGCCAGCGGATTCCGCGGTCGCTGCTTGAGGTCTACGACCGCAACATCGACGCGCGTCGGCAGCTGGCCGCGCTGGTTGCCGGCGAGCCGAAGTCCACGCTGCCCGCGTGGCGCATCGACCCGCCGGCGCCGGCCGACGAGCTGCTCGGCTACTACCGCGAAGCCGAGGCGGCGACCGGCGTCGGCTGGAACTACCTGGCGGCGATCAACTTGGTGGAAACCGGCTTCGGCCGCATCGTCGGCGCGAGCACCGCCGACGCGCGAGGGCCGATGCAGTTCCTGGTCTCGACGTTCGCGAGATACGGCGACGGCGGCGACATCACCTCGCCGCATGACGCCATCATGGCCGCTGGCCGCCTCCTGGCCGCCAACGGCTTCGCCAGCTCGCGTGACCGAGCCGTCTTCGGCTACAACCACTCCGAGCACTACGTCCGCGCGGTCGACGACTACGCCACCGTGCTGGCAACCGAACCCGGCGCGTTCGGAAGTTACTACCGGTGGGACGTCTACTACCACACCACCGCTGGTGACGTGTTGCTGCCGGTCGGTTACGCCGAAACCGAACGAATCCCGGTCACCGACTACCTGGCGGCCCACCCGCAGTGACTCCCTGGCGGCCCGCCCTGGCGGCCCGCCCTGGCGGCCCCCGGCGGCCCGCCCCGGCGGCCCGCCCTGGCGGCCGAGCATGCGCAAAATCGCACTGCGCGGCTCCGCGGAGTGCGATTTTGCGCATGCTCGCCGAGTCTGGCCTCACTCAGTCCAGGTCGGCAACAGACCGGCGGCTTGGACTTCGGCCAGGGTGAGTGCGGCGGCGTCGCGCTCGGAGAGCCGCATCTTGTCTGCAGGCGTCGGCCAGTCGATGCCCAGCGCCGGGTCGGTGGCGGCGATGGTGTGCTCGCGCTGCGGGTTGTACTCGGCCGAACACAGATATACCACCGTCGAATTGTCGCGCAGCGCGAGGAACCCATGCGCCAAACCTTCGGAGATGTACACCGCGCGGCGGTCACGGTTGTCGAGCAGCACCGAGTCCCAGCAGCCGAATGTCGGTGAGCCTAGCCGGATGTCGACGACGACGTCGAAGACCGACCCAGACACGCACGTCACGTATTTGGCTTGGCCCGGTGGGACCTCGGCGAAGTGCAGGCCACGTAGCACCCCGGCCGCCGACATCGAACAGTTGGCCTGCCTCAGGTCGAAGCGGTGCCCAGTGAACGCGGTGAACTCGCGGTCGGTGAACCACTCGAAGAACAGCCCGCGGGCATCGGCATGCTGGGCCGGGGTGATTTCCCACGCACCCGGAATGTCGAGTTCACGTACCGCCATGTCACTGACCCCTTTGTTCATATCGGGCCTCGGTGGCGTCTTTGAGTGGCGCCCACCATGATTCGTTGGCGCGGTACCAGGCGATGGTGTCGCGCAGGCCGTCCTCGAAGTCGGTGTGCTGCGGTTTCCAGCCCAGCTCGTCGCGGAGCGCCGACGAGTCGATGGCGTACCGCAGGTCGTGGCCGGCTCGGTCGGGAACGTGGTCGAAGTCGTCGGGATCGCGGTCCATCAGTCGCAGGATCGCCTGCAGCACCGCCAGGTTAGCGAGTTCCCCGTCCGCGCCGATCGGATAGGTGCGGCCGATCTGACCGTGCTCCAGGATCTGCCAGACCGCCGCGTTGTGGTCATCGACATGAATCCAGTCGCGCACATTGGCGCCGCTGCCGTACAGCTTGGCGCGACGGCCGGTCAGCAGGTTGGTGATCTGGCGCGGAATGAACTTCTCCACATGCTGATACGGGCCGTAATTGTT
>NZ_JBYCLE010000413.1:0-1646 GCF_057473765.1 Mycobacterium sp. TH-M106
ACCGTGATGCTGGTGGTCGACGCCGACCGGTTCGGCATCAGCCAGCTGCACCAGCTGCGGGGCCGGATCGGCCGCGGCGCGCATCAGAGCCTGTGCCTGCTGGTGACCAGGGCGGCTGAAGGTTCCCGGGCCGGCCGGCGGCTGCAGGCCGTCGCGGACACCCTGGACGGGTTCGTGCTGGCCGACCTGGACCTGCACGAGCGTGGGGAAGGGGATGTGTTGGGCCAGATCCAGTCCGGCCGCCGGGGCGCGCTGAAGCTGCTGTCGTTGACCGAACACGCCGAAGTCATCGAGGCAGCCCGGGAGTTTTGCACCAAGGCCTGGGCTGATAACGCCGCAGACCCCGGATTAGCCTTGCTGGCAGCGCATTTCACCGACGCCGACCGCATCGAGTACCTGGACAAATCATGAACCGCAAAGTGCTGCTGTGGCTGGGCGTGCTGGCTGCGCTCGCGGTGCTGGTCGCCTACCAGACGGTGTCGACGACGGGCGACCGCGGCCACCGCAGTCGGGAGTTCGTCGCGCAAGCCGGCCCGCCGACCGTGCAGCCCGGCAGCGACGTGCTGGCCGGAATCGCAGTGGTCCCGGAGCGCACCCGCCGCCACGATTACCGCCGGGCGGCGTTCGGCGACGCGTGGACCGACGACAACGACGCCCCCGGCGGGCACAACGGGTGCGACACCCGCGACGATATCCTCAACCGTGACCTGGTCGACGTCACCCACGTGTCGACCAAACGCTGCCCCGACGCCGTCGCCACCGGCACCCTGCACGACCCGTACACCAACGCCACCGTCGCGTTCACCCGCGGAGCCAAGGTCGGCGAGTCGGTGCAGATCGATCACATCGTCCCACTGGCCTACGCCTGGGACATGGGCGCGTCCGGCTGGCCGTACCCCACGCGGCTGCGGTTCGCCAACGACCCGGCCAACCTGCTGGCGGTCGCCGGGCAGCCCAACCAGGACAAGGGCGACGCGGAGCCCGCGCTGTGGATGCCGCCCAATACCGCCTTCGGCTGCCAGTACGCCATGGCCTACATCGCGGTGCTGCGAGGTTACGCGTTGCGCCTCGACCAGCCGTCGGCAGACACCTTGCGCCGGGCCGCGGCGACATGTCCAGCCGGATGACTCGAAATGGTGCGCCGTCGTGCGCCGGCAGGTTCTCAACCCGTGAAGGTCAGCGGGTCTTCACGGACCCGGGTGCCGTCGTTGAGCCCGTTCAGGTTGTCCATGTGCTCGGCGGCCAACTCGAAGTCGAAGACGTCGAGGTTGCCGGCGATGTGCTCGGGCTGCGACGACCGCGGAATCACCACGTTGCCCAGCTGTAGGTTCCACCGGATCAGCACCTGCGCGGGGGTGCGGCCGTACTCGCCGGCGATGGCGGTCACCGTCGGGTGATCCAGCAACCGGCCGACCGCGAGCGGGCTGTAGGCCTGCGTGACGATGTTGTGGTCGGCGTTGACTTTGCGCAGCTCCGCCTGGTTGAGCAGCGGGTGCAGCTCGATCTGGTTGACCGCCGGCGTTTGGAAGGAGAGCTCGATGACGTTCATCAGGTGCTCCTCGGTGAAGTTGCACACGCCGATCGAACGGACCAGCCCGGCAAGCTTCGCCTGGATCAGCCCACCGAAGCTGTCGACGTACATGGCC
>NZ_JBYCLE010000414.1:0-1454 GCF_057473765.1 Mycobacterium sp. TH-M106
GCAGGCGGTCAGCGGCGAAGTGCTGCAGTCGGAGTTCGAGCGGCGCTGCTACCCGATCTACCCGGCCAGCACCAAGCTGCAGAGCTGGGACATCTTCGCCTGCGTGCGACAGGTGCTCGAGGTGCTCGACCCGGTGCCGGACCCGCTTCCGGACGCGCTGCGTGCCGAGCGCGGGCTGATCGGCGAGGACGCGGCGCTGCGTGCCATCCACCTCGCCGAGACCGCGGCGGAACGACGACGCGCCCGCGAACGGCTGACCTTCGACGAAGCGGTGGGCCTGCAGTGGGCGCTGGCGGGCCGCCGGCACGGTGAGCTGTCGGCGTCCGGGCCGTCGGCGCCGCCGATCGTCGACGGGCTGGCCGCGGAGTTGTTGCGGCGGCTGCCCTTCGACCTCACGGCGGGACAGCGCGAGGTGCTGGATGTGCTGCGGGCTGAGCTCGGCGCCACCCGCCCGATGAACCGGCTGCTGCAGGGTGAGGTCGGCGCCGGCAAGACGATCGTGGCGGTGCTGGCCATGCTGCAACTGGTCGATGCCGGCTATCAATGCGCGCTGTTGGCGCCAACCGAAGTGCTTGCCGCGCAACATGTCCGTTCGATCCGCGACGTGCTGGGGCCGCTGGCGCTCGGGGGCCAGCTGGTCGGTGCCGACAACGCCACCGCGGTGGCGTTGCTGACTGGCTCGATGCCGCAGGCGGCCAAGAAACAGGTTCGGGCCGAGATCACCAGCGGGCAGGCCGGCATCGTGGTGGGCACCCACGCGCTGCTGCAGGACGCGGTGGAGTTCCACCGCCTGGGACTGGTGGTCGTCGACGAGCAGCACCGGTTCGGCGTCGAACAACGGGACCAGTTGCGGGCCAAGGCCCCCGCGGGCATCACACCGCACCTGCTGGTGATGACTGCAACACCGATCCCGCGCACGGTGGCGCTGACCGTCTACGGCGACCTGGAAACCTCGACGCTGCGCGAACTGCCCGGCGGGCGCCGGCCGATCAAAACCTCCACGATCTTCGCCAAGGACAAACCGGCTTGGCTGGACCGCGCGTGGCAGCGGATCCGCGAGGAGGTAGCCGCCGGCCGTCAGGCCTACGTGGTGGCGCCCCGCATCGACCAAGCCGACCAAGCCGACCAAGCCGACCAGTCCGGTCGGTCCGGCCAGGACACCAGGCCGTCGGCCACCGCCGAGGAGCTGTTCAGCAGACTGCGGTCGGGTGCGTTGGCCGGCTTGCGGCTGGGTCTGATGCACGGGCGGCTACCCGCGGAGGAGAAGGACGCCGTGATGGCGGCGTTTCGGTGCGGAACCATCGACGTGCTGGTGTGCACCACCGTCATCGAGGTCGGCGTCGACGTGCCGAACGCTACCGTGATGCTGGTGGTCGACGCCGACCGGTTCGGCATCAGCCAGCTGCACCAGCTGCGGGGCCGGATCGGCCGCGGCGCGCATCAGAGCCTGTGCC
>NZ_JBYCLE010000415.1:0-6328 GCF_057473765.1 Mycobacterium sp. TH-M106
AGGACGGCCGGCTCACCGACGGGCAGGGCCGCACGGTGGACTTCAAGAACACCGTGCTGATCTTCACCTCCAACCTCGGTACCGCCGACATCTCCAAAGCGGTCGGGCTGGGCTTCACTCAGGGCGGCGGGGAGAACGACTACGAGCGGATGAAGCTGAAGGTCAACGACGAGCTGAAGAAGCACTTCCGGCCGGAGTTCCTCAACCGCATCGACGACATCATCGTCTTCCACCAGCTGACCCGCGACGAGATCATCCGGATGGTCGACTTGATCATCAGTCGGGTCGCCAAGGCGCTCAAGGCCAAGGACATGGCACTAGAACTCACCGACTCCGCGAAGGCGCTGCTGGCCAAGCGGGGGTTCGACCCGGTGCTCGGTGCTCGTCCGCTGCGGCGAACCATCCAACGCGAGATCGAGGATCAGCTCTCGGAGAAGATCCTGTTCGAAGAGGTCGGCCCGGGCCAGGTGGTCACCGTCGACGTGGACAACTGGGACGGGGAATCCTCCACCGAAGACGCGGTGCTCACTTTCACCGGCACTCCCAAGCCGGAAGCACCGACCCAGGGCACCTCAGCCGATCTAGCCAAGGCCGGCGCCCACGGCGCGTCGGCCGACGAATAGGCCCAGTCCGGTCACGATCCGCGCCTCGACGGACAATCGGCTTCAGTCCGCAGCTCGTCCGACGTGGCCGTGGGCTGCCTGGGCGGCCCGGGTTGCCAAGGTTGCCCATCCCGCTGGTCGTGCTGCCATCGTCGTTCCAGCTTGCCCAGCTTCCAGTAGCCGATTGCGCCGAGCCAGGTGACGATGAACAAGGCGACGATCACCAGCCCGGCGTTGTTCAAGCTGATGCCACTGATCCGGTTGGTCACCGGGTCGTTCCAGTGGAGATCGTCGTGCAGGATCGAGACCAGTTCGATCGACCCGATCAGCAGCGCCACCGCGATCGACAGACCGGTGACGGTGAAGTTGTAGTAGATCTTGCGGGCGGGCTGCATGAATGCCCAGTCGTAGGCCGCGGTCATCAGCAAGCCGTCGGCGGTGTCCATCAGCGTCATCCCGGCCGCGAACAGCAGCGGGAGCAACAAGATCGCGTACCACGGCAAACCCGCGGCGGCGCCGCTGCCGGCCAGCGCCAACAATGCGATCTCAGTGGCGGTGTCGAAGCCGATCCCGAACAACATACCGACCGGGTACATCTGCACCGGATGCGTGATCCGATGCATGATCGGGCGTAGCAGGCGCGCCAAGAAGCCCCGGTCGTTCAGGGCGGCTTCGAGTTCCTCGTCGGAGTAGCTGCCTCGCCGCATCGCGACGAATGCACGCCAAATCCCTGCCATCGCAATGATGTTCATGATCGCGATCAGGTAGAGAAACAGTCCCGAAGCGAACATTCCGGTGAAACCGAGCACACGGCGGGCCGACGAGTCGTTGTCGACCAGGGTGCCCACCGCCCGCGTGCCGGCGATCACCAGCAAGGCCATCGCCAACACCACGCTGGAATGGCCCATGGCGAACCAGAAGCCGACCGATTTGGGTTTTTGGCCGTCGGTCATCAGTTTGCGGGTGGTGTTGTCGATAGCGGCGATATGGTCGGCGTCGAACCCGTGCCGCAGGCCGAACAGGTAGGCGGTGACCCCCAGCCCGACGCCGAACGCTCCGGCGCCGGACTGGTAGTGCTGTGGTGCGATCACCAAAATCAAAGTGGTGAAACCGACCACATGCATCAGCGCGATCACGGAAAACAGCACACCGATGTCGATGCGGTCACGGCGGTCCCAGATCGCCGCCAGGCCACGAATACCTTGGTTATGTCGGCCACCTGGGCCGGGCGATCGGGTGCCGGGATCAGCCAACGCTAACTGCCCCGCCGCCGTAGCAGCACGAAGTTTGCGAGCGCAATCAACAACGCGACGCCGCTGACGGCCAGCGCGACCACGGCCGGCCAGACCGGGGTGCTGTCGACGATAGCCTCGTTGGTCTCCACGACGTCGACGCGCGATGGTGCCGGCGACAGGGTCAGGACCGGCACAGGGTGCCCGGGTTCGGCTTCGCCGGGCACCGACTGTTCGTCCCAGTTCACCGCTCGCCCGTCGCTGTAGACCTGCTGGGCCGGCAGCTCCAGCAGCGGCTGGTTGGGCAGCGGGCCGACGGAGATGTTGAACGTGTCGAACTGGTGAGGCTTGATCGCCGCCTCCGGATTATCGGCTCTCCAGCCCACCTCGGTCGCGAACTGGGTGTGCACAGTGCCGTCGCGGTCGGTCCGCGGCTCGGGCAGATCCTTGAACGTGATGTTGACGGTCCAGCCGGGCTTGGCTTGGGTGGAGATCCGATACAGCGGGGTGGCTTCGGGCAGCATCACCCGCAGTTCGGTTGTCGAAGCGGTGTCGGATTCGGTAGGAACGCGAAATGTGAGCATGCCGTAACTGCCCGGCTTCGCATCGACACCGGACACCTTGACTTGTGCCGCGGCGGGCGTGGCGAGACGAAGCGTCGCCACTGCGGAAACAACGGTGACGGCGGTGAGCAAGGCGACACGTGCCGGGATTCTCATGCGATGACGTCCTTTCCGGGGTGAGTGCCATCGTATCGCCAGTATCGCCGGGGCCTGGTATATGACGGTATATGACGGTGGCTGGCGGTAACTGGCCGGGCAGCCGGCTAAGGTGCGGCCGGCAGCAGCGCGAAGACCTGTTCGGCGATGTGCAGCAGCCAGCCCGTCACGCTCTTACCGTGGTCACGTCGCCAGTTCAACTGGAAGCTGACCACCCACGCCTGGCCGGTCTTGTCGACTGCGTACCAGCTGAACGTCAGATCGCCGGGCAGTCCACCGGCTTTCGCGCCGACATAGGGCCACTGGGTGCGGCTCAGCCCAATGCCGCTGACGGCGGCCATGATGTCTTTGACCGGTGCGGCCTTGCCGACCGCCCCGGTTTGCAGTGCGGCATGCACCCGGCAGATGTCCTCGGCGCTGCCGTACCACTCGGCGCCGTACGTCGACGCCGGGACGTGCGCGCGGGCCGGATCGGGTTGGTATGGACGGGAATTGGCCTGCTGTAGCAGGTGTGTCCGTTCCTGCGGGGAGCCCCGCTGCCATTGCTCGCGCAGGTCGGGTTCGCCCCAGCCGACCGAGAACAGCTCGTACATGGTGGGAAACGGCATCATGCTGGCCGGATCGTGGTGCCCGGCCCTGGCCAGGGCCTGCTCCACGGCGTGCGTGCCCACGCGCGCGATCAGCAGGTCGGTGGCCATGTTGTCACTGGTGGCGATCATTTTCTCGGCAGCCGTTCGCACCGACACCCGAGCCCCGTCGGGCAGTTCCTCCAATCCCGAGGACCCGACGACCTTGGCCCGTCCGGTGACGGTCAGCTGATCGCCCCAGGACAGCGTCCCAGCCTTGACTGCGTCCGCCACCGCCTGCAACACGTACAGCTTGAAAATCGATGCGAGTGGCAGAGATTCGCCTGTGTTGGCACCCGCTACCGGGTGACAGACCCCGTCGTCGACCCGGGCAGCTTGATAGGAATACCGGGCGCCAGTCCGGGAGAGCACCGCGTCGACGTCGCGCCACGAGGCGATCGGCGGGGTTTCGGTGGTGGCCCGGAACCGGTCCACCATCCCGTCGTCGTCGGTGTGGATTTCGACGTCCTGGCGGGCGCCGTAGGAGGTGATCAGGTGCACTGTGGCCGCCCCGGCCCGGGTGTCGACACCGGCCACGTCGAACGGGCGATCCCACCACAGCGACTCCATCGTGGTGACGACCTC
Source organism: Mycobacterium sp. TH-M106 (assembly GCF_057473765.1). Classification (NCBI taxonomy): domain Bacteria; kingdom Bacillati; phylum Actinomycetota; class Actinomycetes; order Mycobacteriales; family Mycobacteriaceae; genus Mycobacterium; species Mycobacterium sp. TH-M106. The sequence continues at coordinate 3,765 of NZ_JBYCLE010000415.1, forward strand.
GTCGACGATGTCGCGCGCCGCCAGCGTACGCACTCCCACCGGGCCGATCGGCCAGTCGGAGTTCAGCATGTCGATGGTCTGCTTGGCCCGCAGGCCCGGCGGGGTCCTGATGTCGATGCGCACCCCGCTGTTCCCCGCATCTGCGGGCGGCGCGAGAGACGGGGCGCAGCCGGCGCCGGGTGCGGCGGCCAGCGTGGCGGCGATCGCCGACGCCAGTACACGTCGCCGCACCGAGCTACGCCTGCACGCTCGGCCCGCCGGCAACGTCCAACACAACCTCGAATTCCAGCAGCGACGCGCCGGTCGCAACCGGTTTGTGGTGGCCGCTGTGCGCCGCGGCGCCCTGGTTGGTCGCCCAGTCCTGGAACGCCTGGTCGGACTCCCACTGCGTCACCACGAAGTAGCGGTCTTCGCCTTTGACCGGGCGCAGCAGCTGAAAGCCGAGGAAACCCGCGGCATTGTCGACAGTGTGCGCACGGTTGGCGAACCGCTTCTCCAGTTCGGGGCCCGCACCCGGGGGCACCTCGATTGCGTTGATCTTCACCACTGGCATGCGGACAGGCTACCGTGCGGCCAACCGTGCCGGGTCGGCACAGGAGGGAACTGCAAGATAGAACTCATGCGCGGCGCGCCGGCTGATCTGTTGACCCACCGCGGCGGGCGGGGCGAGCCGTTGATTCTGGTGCACGGCTTGATGGGCCGCGGCACCACCTGGTCGCGTCAGCTGCCGTGGCTGACCCGGCTAGGCGAGGTCTACACCTACGACGCTCCGTGGCACCGGGGCCGTGACACCGTCGAGGTGTACCCGATCAACACCGAACGCTTCGTCGCTGACTTGGCCGATGCGGTGGCGCCGCTCGGGGTACCGGTGCGCCTGGTCGGCCATTCGATGGGAGCGCTGCACTCCTGGTGCCTGGCCGCACGGCACCCCGGGCTAGTCTCCGCGCTGGTGGTCGAGGACATGGCGCCGGATTTCAGGGGCCACACCACCGGGCCGTGGGAGCCGTGGCTGCATGCACTTCCGGTCGAATTCGGCAGCGCCGAACAGATATTCGCTGAGTTCGGTGACGTCGCCGGGCGGTACTTCCTGGAGTCTTTCGACCGCACGGAAACCGGATGGCGGTTGCACGGCCGCGTTTCGCACTGGATCGAGATCGCCGCCGAGTGGGGAACTCGCGACTACTGGGCGCAGTGGCGGGCGGTGCGATCGCCAACGTTGCTCATCGAGGCCGGCAACACGGTCACACCACCCGGGCAGATGCTGATGATGCGCCAAACCGGTTATCGGACCAGCTATCTGCGTGTCGCAGACGCGGGTCATCTGGTTCACGACGAGGCGCCACAGGTCTACCGGCAGGCGGTCGAATCATTTTTGACCCGGTTGCCGAAGTGACCGCTGGGATTTGCGACCCTCAGAGGTCTTCGCCGGGCAGGGCGAACAGACCGCCGGCAGTCTGCTGCACCAGACCGTCGAGCAGCAGCGACGCCAGGGCCCGTTCCCGCTGGGCGCTGTCGGTGAGCCACGCCGCATCCAGTTGCGCTCGGCTGACCGGAGAGTCATTGGTCCGCAGCACATCCAGCAGTCGGCCCCGCACCTGGCGGTCGGTGCCGGCATAGCGCTGACTGCGGCGCCCAGCATCGGCCGCCGGCGGGTAGCCGGCCTGACTCCAGCCGCATGAGCTCAGCGGACACGACCCACAGCGCGGTGCTCGTGCGGTGCACACCGTCGCGCCGAGCTCCATCAACGCCGCGGAAAACCGTGGCGCGCTGCTGTCGTGCGGCAGCAGAGCGGCAACGTCGGCGTGATCGCGGGCCGGCGACGCCGGGCCCGCATCCGCGCGCCCGTGCACCACACGAGCCACCACCCGGCGAACATTGGTGTCCACCACCGGGACCGGCTTGTGGTACGCGAAGCAGGCCACCGCGTGCGCGGTGTAGCTACCGACACCGGGCAGCCGCTGCAGGGTTTCCACGTCGTCGGGCACCACGTCGGCGAAATCTCGGGCGATCACGACGGCGCACTGGTGCAGGCGTTTGGCCCGGCGCGGGTAACCCAGCTTGCCCCAGGCCCGCAGCACGTCGGCTGGTGTCGCGGCGGCGGTCGCTGAAGCGGTGGGCCAGCGGGCCACCCACACCGGCCAGACTCCAAGCACCCGCACCACCGGGGTCTGCTGCAGCATGAATTCGCTGACCAGGATCTGCCAGGCGCTGACGCCGGGGGCGCGCCACGGTAGGTTCCGGCGGGCCGAGGCGTACCAGCCCAGCAGTTCGTCCGCGCTGATTTTCATCGGATGCTCATCGGGTCGCGGCACAATGGCAGCCATGCCGAACACCAACCCGATAACCGCCTGGAAAGCACTCAAGGAGGGTAACGGGCGGTTCGTCGCCGGTCGGCCCGCGCATCCCAACCAGGACGTCGAGCGCCGGGACGCGCTGGTCGAGGGACAGCAGCCGACGGCGGTGGTGTTCGGTTGCGGCGACAGCCGGGTGGCCGCCGAGATCATCTTCGACCAGGGTCTGGGCGACATGTTCGTGGTGCGCACCGCCGGGCACGTCATCGACTC
>NZ_JBYCLE010000416.1:0-1823 GCF_057473765.1 Mycobacterium sp. TH-M106
TTGATCCCAATCCCGACTATGACGGGGCAGACGAGATCGAGTGGTTTTTCAGATACATGCCGTGGGGTTTCCGTGGCGTCCTCGACGGCCAAGGCTATCCGCCGCCGAGCTATCCGCCGGTCTAAAGGGCTTTGAGTTCCTCGATAATCTCCGATACCGACTTCTTGGCGTCACCGAACAGCATGGTGGTGCCCGCGGCGTAGAACAGCGGGTTGTCGATGCCGGCGAAACCTGAGCCCATCGACCGCTTGAGCACGATCACCGATTTAGCCTTGTCCACGTTGAGAATCGGCATGCCATAGATCGGGCTATTCGGCTCATTGCGCGCCGCCGGATTCGTCACGTCGTTGGCGCCGATGACGATCGCGACGTCGGTCCGGGCGAACTCGTCGTTGATATCGTCCATCTCCTTCATCGCGTCGTAATCGACGTCGGCCTCGGCCAGCAGCACGTTCATGTGGCCGGGCATCCGGCCCGCAACGGGGTGGATGGCGTATTTGACCGGCACTCCGCGCGACTCAAGCAGCGTTGCCATGTCCTTGACCACGTGCTGGGCCTGCGCGACGGCCATGCCGTAGCCCGGCACCACGATCACCTGGTTGGCGTAGGCCATCTGTATCGCGGCGTCGGCCGCCGACGTGGACTTAACGACCCGATCCACGCCGTCGCCGGAGGTGAGCGCAGCTCCGCCACCGCCGAACCCACCGGCCACGATCGCCGGGATGGACCGGTTCATCGCCTTGGCCATCAGGTTGGTCAGGATCGAGCCGGAGGCCCCGACGATCATGCCGGCCACGATCATCGCGGTGTTGTTCAACGCCAGCCCGGCGGCCGCGGCTGAGAGCCCCGTCAGCGCGTTCAGCAGCGAGATGACCACCGGCATGTCGGCCCCACCGATCGGCAGCACCACCATCAACCCCAGCACCGCCGAGGCGACCAACAGGGCGATCATCCACCACAGCGAGACGCCGCCGCTGCCGGGATGCGCATCCAGGCCGATGACCACCGCGCACACCGTAGCCGCCGCCAGCAGCGCGATGTTGAGGTAGTGCTGGACGTGTCCCAGCCCGATCGGCCGGCCGGGAATGACCTCCTGCAGCTTGCCGAACGCGATCACCGAACCCCAGAACGAGATCGACCCGATGATCGCCGCGAACAGCGAGGCCACCACGATGTGCGCGGTCGGCTCCTCGCCGTACTGGAAGTCCGAAAAGCCGGTGGTCTCAATGAATTCCGACAGTGAAATCAACGCCACCGTGCCACCGCCGACGCCGTTGAAGAACGCCACCAACTGCGGCATCGCCGTCATCTTGGTGAGCCGGGCCGGCGGCACCCCGAGCACCACCCCGAGCAACAGGCCAGCGATGATCAACACCCACTGGTCGGTGTGTCGGATCAGTATCAGGGTGGCCGCCACCGCGATCACCATGCCTACCGCGGCGATCAGGTTTCCGCGCACCGCGGTCCTCGGGCCGGTGAGCCCCATCATTCCGTAGATGAACATCGAGAAGGCGATGACGTAGAGGGCCAGTACCAGGTAGTGGACCGAGTCGGCGGTCATCGGCCCTGCCCGTTCGTCTCGGTCTTGACCGGTTGGGGCTTTTTACTTTTGAACATGCCCAGCATCCGGTCGGTGACGATGAAGCCGCCGATGACGTTGAGGGTGCCGAACACCAGCGCCACGAACAGAATCACCTGCAGCGCCACTGAAGGGTGTTCGATGCGTCCCAGCAGCAGCAGCGCGCCGAGCACCACGATGCCGTGGATGGCGTTGGTGCCCGACATCAGCGGCGTGTGCAAGGTGTTGGGCACCTTGGAGATCA
>NZ_JBYCLE010000417.1:0-12861 GCF_057473765.1 Mycobacterium sp. TH-M106
CCGGTCAATGGGGTATGGTGTAATTGGCAACACAGCTGATTCTGGTTCAGCCATTCTAGGTTCGAGTCCTGGTACCCCAGCAAAACCGGTCCGCCGCAAGCAATGAGATCGGCCGTATTGGCTTGAGCTATGCTGGCAGCTCGGCTTGGTTCTGGCCCCGTCGTCTAGCGGCCTAGGACGCCGCCCTCTCACGGCGGTAGCGTGGGTTCGAATCCCATCGGGGCTACATCGGGCTACATCCGCTATGTCACAGGCGCCGTGGAGCCACCTCGCGGCATCGCGGGTAGCCCGAGCTTGCGGTGGTCCCACGAACGGGTGCGGCGCGTGACGATCCGCACGGCGACCCGCTTGTGCATCATCTGATCGACCGCAGGTTTCATCTCGTCGGTATACGGGCCGGTGTAGCGCTCCCACACGCTGACCCCGACCCGGAAGATGGCGTCAGGATCCTCGACGATCTCGCCAACACCTTCGAACGACACCCCCCGCAGCGTGTTGTAGGTATCGCCGCCCTCGAGCAGGAAGCTGACCCTCGGATCGCGCCTGATGTTGACCGCCTTCTGGGACTTGGTCTTGGTCTCCAACCAGATCTCGCCGTCGAGTACTCCGTACCACATCGCGGTGAGGTGCGGCTGCCCGTCCGGCCCGACGGTGGCTAGCGTCCCCGTGCGACTGGTAGCGACGAAGTCGGCGATCTCGGTTGGCGACATGACGATCTGTGCACGCTGATTGGTTCCCACGTCAGTAGTCTGTCAGGCCGCCAGCACCCTGGCCGAGCATGCACAAAATCGCACTCGCGGCGTCCGCGGAGTGCGAGTCTGTGCATGCTCGCGACGCGCCTGCGCATCCTCGCACCGAGTCTGCGCGTGGCGTGCGACCCGCTACAGCCTGCGGGTGAGCGCGTCGGCCGCCTCGACCAGGTCCGTGGCCCACCGGGCGCCTGGTCGCCGGCCTATCCGGTCGATCGGGCCGGACACCGATATCGCCGCGACGACCGCCCCGTGCGGATCACGTACCGGCGCTGACACACTGGCCACCCCGGGCTCACGCTCGGCGACACTCTGCGCCCAGCCCCGCCGCCGTACCTGGGCCAGCACGCGATCGGTGAACTTGGCCTGCGGCAGCACCGCCTGTTGGGTGGCGGGGTCGGCGTAGGCCAACAACACCTTGGCCCCGGAGCCCGCCGTCATCGGCAGCCGGGTCCCGACCGGAACCGTGTCGCGAAGCCCGGCAGGCGGCTCTGCGGCCGCGACACAGACCCGCGAGGTTCCCTCGCGCCGGTACAGTTGCACACTCTCACCGGTGACCTCCCGCAGCCGGGGCAGCACCACCGTTCCAACGGCCAGCAGCGGGTCGTCGGCGTGCGCCGCCAGTTCGGCGACGGCGGGCCCGATCTGCCAGCGGCCGTCGGCGCCGCGCGCCAACAGGCGGTGGGCCTCGAGTCCGGCGGCCAGTCGGTGCGCGGTGGCCCGGGGAAGGCCGGTGCGCTCACAGAGTTCAGGCAGCCCGCACGGCGATTCGGCGATCGCGCCGAGTACGTCGACGACTTTGTCGAGAACGCCGATGCCGCTATGCTGTCCCATACTGAGATACTAATGTCTCACATCATGGGATAGCTGAAATATGGACACGACACGCAAGCCCCGCACCCTGGCCGAGAAGGTCTGGGACGAACATCTGGTGGCCTCCGGTGGTGGGACCGAACCAGACCTCATCTACGTCGATCTGCACATGATCCACGAGGTCACCAGCCCGCAGGCCTTCGAGGGCTTGCGGCTGGCCGGCCGGCGGGTCCGCCGGCCGGACCTGACCATCGCCACCGAGGACCACAACGTGCCGACCACCGACATCGACAAGCCGATCGCAGACCCGGTGTCGCGCAAGCAGGTCGAGACGTTGCGGCGCAACTGTGCGGAATTCGGCATTCGCCTGCATCCGATGGGCGACATCGACCAGGGCATCGTGCACATCATCGGTCCGCAGCTGGGGCTCACCCAGCCGGGGATGACGGTCGTCTGCGGAGACAGTCACACCTCCACCCACGGCGCATTCGGTGCGTTGGCGATGGGTATCGGCACCTCCGAGGTCGAGCATGTGCTGGCCACCCAGACGCTGCCGCTGCGACCGTTCAAGACGATGGCGGTCAACATCGACGGGGGACTACCGCCCGGTGTGACGGCCAAGGACATCATCCTGGCGGTAATCGCCAGGATCGGGACCGGCGGTGGCCAGGGCCATGTCATCGAATACCGGGGCAGCGCCGTGGAATCGTTGTCGGTGGAAGCCCGGATGACCATCTGCAACATGAGTATTGAAGCCGGGGCCCGGGCCGGGATGGTGGCACCCGATGACACCACCTACGAATATCTTCGCGGACGGCCACACGCTCCGACCGGAGCGGCCTGGGAAGCTGCCGTCGCCTACTGGCAGGGTCTGCGCACGGACCCGACTGCCGAATTCGACATCGAGGTCTACCTCGACGCGTCCTCGCTGACCCCGTTCGTCACCTGGGGCACCAATCCCGCCCAGGGCGTTCCGTTGGGCGACGCGGTGCCCGACCCGGAACTGATGACCAACGACGCCGAACGGCGAGCTGCCGAACGGGCATTGGAATACATGGACCTTCGACCCGGAACCCCGATGCGCGACATCGCGGTCGACACCGTATTCGTCGGATCGTGCACCAACGGCCGTATCGAGGATCTGCGCGCGGTGGCCGACGTGATGCGCGGACGCCGGGTGGCCGACAGCGTGCGAATGCTTATCGTGCCCGGCTCGATGGGGGTGCGACAGCAGGCCGAAGCCGAGGGACTTGACGAGGTTTTCGCCGCTGCCGGCGCCCAGTGGCGCCAGCCCGGATGCTCGATGTGCCTGGGCATGAACCCCGACCAACTTGCACCGGGACAGCGGTGTGCCTCGACGTCCAACCGCAACTTCGAGGGGCGGCAGGGCAAGGGCGGCCGTACGCACCTGGTGTCACCGGTCGTCGCCGCCGCTACCGCGATCCGCGGCACGCTGTCGGCGCCCGCTGACTTGACTTGACCGGCACGCCATTTAGGAGGAGCCCAATCATGGAAGCGTTTCACACCCACACCGGAATCGGCGTGCCGCTGCGCCGGTCCAACGTCGACACCGACCAGATCATCCCCGCGCGGTTTTTGAAGCGCATCACCCGAACCGGCTTCGAGGATGGGCTGTTCGCCGCCTGGCGGGCCGACCCGTCTTTCGTGCTCAACCTCAGCCCCTTCGACCGGGGTTCGGTGCTGGTGGCCGGGCCTGACTTCGGCACCGGATCCTCCCGCGAGCACGCAGTGTGGGCTCTGATGGACTACGGCTTCCGGGTGGTGATCTCATCCCGGTTCGCCGATATCTTCCGCAGCAACGCCGGGAAGGACGGGCTGCTGGCGGCTCAGGTCGCTCAAGACGATGTGGAAATCTTGTGGAAACTGATCGAGCAGAGCCCAGGGTTGGAAATCACTGCCAATCTTCACGATCGGACCATCGCCGCGGGAACGGTGATGGTGGCGTTCAATATTGACGACTACACCGCTTGGCGATTGACTGAAGGACTCGACGATATAGCCCTTACGCTGCGGAAACTGAGCAGAATCGACGCCTACGAGAAGACCCGGCCGGCCTGGAAACCACGGACCACACCCGTCAGCTGACGCCCCACAAGCGCAGCCAAATTACCGCCCGCGCCACCGACAACAGGGTGCCCGTCACCGACCAAGAGCGGCAACCGTATTGCCCGGGTCGCCGATAATTTCATTTGGAATTGCGCGTGGCTCTTGGATATCAGGGGCAGAAGGGTTTACCCTGATGCGCTAGTCGGTCCAGAGCGGGCCACTGGTTGCGGAGGGATTGGATGAACAAAGCAGAGCTGATCGATGAGCTCACACAGAAATTGGGCGCAGATCGTAGGTCGGCGACAGCCGCCGTCGAGAATGTCGTCGACACCATTGTGCGTGCGGTGCACAAGGGTGACAGCGTCACCATCACCGGTTTCGGTGTGTTCGAGCAACGGCACCGTGCGGCGCGTGTGGCCCGTAACCCACGCACCGGGGAAACGGTGAAGGTCAAGCCGACGTCCGTACCGGCATTTCGGCCAGGCGCGCAATTCAAGGCGGTTGTGTCAGGCGCGCAGCGACTCCCGGCGCAAGGACCCGCCGTCAAGCGTGGCGTAGTGGCGGGTGGGGCCAGGAAGGCGGTGAAGAAGTCGCCGGCCAAGAAAGCCACCCGGGCTGCCGCGAAGAAGACCGCCGTCAAGGCACCGGCTCGCGCAGCTGCGAAGGCAGCGAAGAAAGCCGCCCCGGCCAAAAAGACCGCAGCCAAGCGGGCTCCGGCCAAAAAGACCGCAGCCAAGCGGTCTCCGGCCAAAAAGGCGGCGGTGAAGAAGGCTCCGGTCCGCAAGGCCGCAGCCAAGCGGTCTCCGGCCAAAAAGGCGGCGGCGAAGAAGGCCCCGGCCCGCAAGGCCCCGGCCCGCAAGGCCACGGCCCGGCGGGGCCGCAAATAGGCACATGCCGATGGGCCAGCGCCGCGGGACGTGACGTTCCGCGGCGCTCGGCTTGGTGGCGCATTGTCAGGAGTGCTGAGCCTGATCTTTAGCGGCCACCGCGCTGCCGATGTGGTCGGCGGCGATCAGTTGCCCACCGGATAGCGACAGCACCCAGGTGCTGCCCTTGCGGTTTCGGGATTTGTCGGGGCGCACACCGTCGCGCTCACACCACCACGTGATGAGATCTGGAATCACCTTGCCCTGAGTGCAGATCACCGGGGTGCGCCCCGCTTGCGCGATCTGCAGCATGCGCCGCCGGGCTGGTTTCGGATTGTGCGCATAGGCTTCCTCGGTCAGCTCGGGTTCGTTGCAGACGACCACACCGAGTTCGGCGGCTAACGGCCCCACCGTTTGGTGGCAGCGCAACCTGTCGGCGGCATGCACATCGGTGGCACCGAACGCCAGCAGCACGCCGGTCAGGGAGTTGGCCTGCTCGCGCCCCTGCTTGTCCAGCGGCCGCTGGCTATCATCACCGGAGAATCTGGACTTACGGCCGGCGGTTGCGTGCCGGACGATGAGAACCGTCTGGGTGTCGGCGGGGTATCTGACGAACCGGCGCAGGATCTTTCGATCGTAGGTGTATCGGAGTTTCTTCATCGCATCCGGCACCGGTAGCCACACCATGTCGTCAACCTCGGTACCCGCGGCGAATTCACCCCCGAGACTGCGGGCCGCCCAGTAGCGGACTTTTTTGACGCCCTGCTGGACCGGATAGCTCACCGTACCCAGGCGCCGGCCCAGGTGGGCGCGGTGGCCGGTCTCTTCGAGGATTTCCCGCACCGCGGTCACCGGCTCGGTTTCACCCGGATCGACCTTGCCTTTGGGCAGCGTCCAGTCGTCGTAGCGGGGCCGGTGAATGAGTGCGACCTCGACCGCCTTGCGCCCCTTACGTGCTGGCCGCCACAGCACACCCCCGGCTGCATAGATCTTCCTGACCGCAGCGACATCGCCATCCGGCGGTGTCCTTTTCGGCACCTTGACTCCTGCAGGTCAATTCCGGCCCGCGTGCACCGCGGATGTGGTCGGGTCAGGGACTTCAGGGGCTCCGGTGCCGCTCCATCAGCGATACCTGGTAATCACGTACGGTCTGGCCGGGCTGCGGCGATGCGGTCCACTTGCCGTCGGGCCCGAGCTCCCAGCAGCGGGTGGAGCTATCCAGTGCGGACTCGAACACGTCGTCGAGCTGCGCAGTCAGCCTGGGGTCTTTGACTTGGACCATGACCTCGATCCTACGGTCGAGGTTTCGGTGCATCATGTCGGCGCTGCCGATCCAGAACTCGTCGATTGCGCGACAGTAGATGATGCGTGAATGCTCCAGGAAGCGTCCGAGAATCGAACGCACGGTGATGTTCTCGGAAAACCCGGCCACGCCGGGGCGCAGCGCGCAGATGCCGCGCACCACCAACTCGACCCGCACGCCGGCGCGTGATGCCCGGTAGAGCGCGTCGATCACCTGCTCGTCGACCAGCGAGTTGAGCTTGAGCCGGATCCGGCCGTTACCGCCGGCGCGGTGCGCGGCGACCTCTCGCTCGATGCGTTCGATGATTCCGGTGCGCACGCCGTACGGTGCCACCAACAGGTTTCGGTAGACCACCTTCCGTGAGTATCCGGTGAGCGAGTTGAACAGATCGGTCAGATCGGCACCGATGTCCGGGGCCGCGGTCAGCAGCCCGATATCCTCGTAGAGTCGAGCGGTCTTGCTGTTGTAGTTGCCGGTGCCGATGTGACAGTACCGACGGATGGTCGAGCCTTCGCGGCGCACGACAAGTGCGGTCTTGCAGTGCGTTTTCAACCCGACCAGCCCGTACACCACGTGCACCCCGGCATGTTCGAGCTGGCGTGCCCACTTGATGTTGGCCTGTTCGTCGAACCGCGCCTTGAGCTCGACCAGTGCCACCACCTGTTTTCCGGCTTCGGCAGCATCGATCAATGCGGTGACGATCGGCGAGTCACCCGAAGTGCGGTACAGCGTCTGCTTGATCGCCAGCACCCCCGGATCGGCGGCGGCCTGCTCGATGAACCGCTGCACGCTGGTGGAGAAGGAATCATACGGGTGGTGCACCAGCACATCACCCTCGCGCAGGGTGGCGAAGATGCTTTTGGGGGTTTCCCGCTCTGCGAAAGCCGGATGAGTGGCCGGGACGAAGGCCGGGTCTTTGAGATCCGGCCGATCCTGGCGGTAGATCTGCGAGAGCGACGACAAGTCGAGCAGCCCGGGCACCTCGATGACGTCACCGGGGTGTACGTCGAGTTCGCGCAGCAACAGTCCCAGCATGTTCTCGGTCATGTCGTCGGAGACCTCCAGGCGCACCGGCGACCCGAACCGGCGCCGCGCCAGCTCCCGCTCCAGGGCCTGCAGCAGATCCTCGTCACGGTCCTCTTCGACCTCGAAATCTGCGTTGCGGGTGATGCGGAACACATGGTGCTCGACGATCTGAAGGCCCGGGAACAGCACCGGGAGGAAGGCCGCGATCAACTCCTCAGTCGGCAGGAAGCGGATCTCGGCTCGCTGGCCGTCCCCATAAATGTCCGTGCTGCCGTTGGTGCGAGCGCCGAGCTCGACGAAGCGATCGACATTGTCGGGAACCTTGATCCGGGCGAAGTGCTGCCCGCCGTCCTCGGGGCGGCGCACCGTGACCGCCAGGTTCAGGCTCAGCCCGCTGACGAACGGAAACGGGTGTGCCGGGTCGACAGCCAGCGGGGTCAGCACCGGGAACACCTGGTCGTGAAAGTAGGCCGACAATTGCTCGCGCTCCGCCTCGTCCAGGTCGGCCCAGGTGACGATGTGCATTCCCTCGTCAGCCAGCGCGGGGCGAACTGAGTCGAGGAATACCCGGGCGTGCCGGGTGGCAATCTGCTGGGTCTCTTCGCCGATACGGCGCAGTTGCTCGCGCGGGGTCAAGCCGTCCGCCGAGCGCACCGACAGCCCCATCTCGTCGCGCCGTTTGAGGCCGGCCACCCGAACCATGTAGAACTCGTCGAGGTTGGAGGCGAAGATTGCCAGGAAATTGGCCCGCTCCAGCAAGGGCAGTGAGGTGTCGGCGGCTAGCGCCAGTACCCGGGCGTTGAAGTCCAGCCAGCTCAGTTCGCGGTTCAGATAGCGATCATCGGGAAGTTCGTCGTCGGCGGTAGGCTCTTGGACCACCGTGGCTGCCGGTGGGGCAGCCGGCGCGGTGTCGCTGGGGTGCCAGTCTGTCTCGTCGGTGCGCAGCTCGCCTATTTGGGTCGCTTTGATGTCGGTCACAGGGAAATCATTACTCATCTCGGGCGGTGCTGCCACCGTGGCGGCAGCTCGCCATCTCGCCATTGTGGTGCCCGGCCGGACCGCAATCAACGCACGACGGCCCGCGCGGTCGACGTCCCGACGCCGAGTCCACACGCAACCGCCAGATCCTCGGGTGTGTCGACGTCGCAGCGCAGACCCGGCCAGGCGCCGGTGAGCTCTACCGCACCCGAATGACGGTGTAGCGAAGAGGAGTTCCGTCCGAAGCGCGGGTCGAGGGCAGCGCCGAAGGCAAAGAGCGCTGCGGTGCCGGCCCCATGCCGGTCGGCCACGAAGCTCCGCCGGTGCGAACGGGCGGCCGCGATCGCCTCGGCGAGTTCATGGGTTTGCAGTGCCGGCAGATCGCCTTGCAAGGCAACGATGTTGGCAACCGATTCGGCGACCGCGCGTTCGGCGGCGAGCAGCGCGTTGTTGAGCGGATCCCGGTGACCCGCCGGGGTCGGGTCACGCAATACGTTGGCGCCGAACTCAGCCGCCGCCGCCGCGGCAGCATCGTCGGGCGTGACCACCGTGATGCAGCACAGTGACTCGACCTTCGTTGCCGCGATGATGGTGTCGACCAGCATGGCCAGCACCACGTCCTCGCGGGCACCGGCCGGAAAGGCTGTCGCCAACCGGGTCTTGGCGGTCTCCAGCCGCTTGACGGCGATGATCAGACCGACATCGCGCATGACGCTCATCCTGCCAGCGTCGCCATGCGGCACGCTTTAGGGTGAAGCCCGGCCGGAGAGAGTCGGAGAGGGCCGGAGAGAGCCGGAGAGGGCCGGAGAGAGGCGGAGAGAGGTGGTGGCAATGGCCGACAGCGACGGCACCGTTGCGGTGATGGGTGCCGGCGCGTGGGGAACGGCTCTGGCCAAGGTGCTGGCCGACGCCGGCAGCGAGGTCAGGTTGTGGGCACGTCGGCCCGATCTCGCCGAAGCGATCAACGTCACCCGATGCAACCCCGACCATCTGCCCGGTGTGCGGCTGCCGGCCGGGATCTGCGCCACCTCCGACGCGGCCGAAGCTCTGGGCGGTGTGACGACGGTGCTCCTCGGGGTGCCCGCACAGGCGATGCGGTCCAACCTTTTGGCGTGGACTCCGCTGCTCACCGAGAGCGCCACCCTGGTCAGCCTGGCCAAGGGCATCGAATTGGGCACCCTGATGCGAATGAGCCAGGTCATCGTCGCGGTGACCGGCGTCGACCCTGCTCAGGTGGCGGTGCTGTCCGGGCCCAACCTGGCCGGTGAGATCGCCGACGGGCAGCCAGCCGCCACCGTCGTCGCCTGCAGTGACTCCGGGCGGGCGGTGGCGTTGCAGCGCATGCTCAACAACGGATACTTCCGCCCCTACACCAACGCCGACGTGGTCGGAACCGAGGTCGGCGGTGCCTGCAAGAACGTCATCGCGCTGGCGTGCGGCATGGCCGCCGGTGTGGGCCTGGGCGAGAACACCGCGGCGGCGATCATCACCCGGGGGTTGGCTGAGATCATCCGGCTGGGCATCGCGCTGGGGGCCAAGGGCGCCACGCTGGCGGGCCTGGCCGGGGTGGGTGACCTGGTGGCCAGCTGCACCTCGCCGCAGTCACGGAACAGGTCCTTCGGCGAGCGACTCGGCCGGGGTGAGGCGGTGGCGCCGACGCTGCAGGCGCTGGGGACCGGAGACGGCGGGCACGGCCACGTCATCGAGGGGGTGACGTCGTGTCAATCGGTGCTGGCACTGGCATCCAGCTACGACGTCGAGATGCCACTCACCGACGCTGTGCACCGGGTCTGCCACCGGGGGCTGTCGGTCAGCGAGGCTGTTGCGCTGTTGCTGGGACGCCGCACTAAACCGGAGTGACCGAATTCTTGGGCGCCAGCCTCGCCATTTATGGTGGGGTGAGCCCATCCCGTGTATCGCCGGGCGCAGCCCGGCGCTCAGAGTGGTCGGGTTTGTCCATCGATGCACTGCTCGATGATGGACAGGGGCGCGCCGACGCATGTGCGGTCGTGGCCGCTGCGACCGAATCCAACGCAGTGCCGTGAGATCGGTATCCGGTTTTTCACCGGGGTGCGGGTGTATAACGCGGTGCTGGGGGAGTTCATCACGCGTAGCCGCGCGGTGAAGGCCGATCCGGACTGGCAGGTGGTGCGGGAGCTGCCGCACCGCGGTCCAGCTGAGTGTCAGGTCCGGCGATCGGCTTTTCGGGCGGTGCAGGCCGCGCATGGGTTCACCGCCGATGCCGCGCAGTCATTCGCCTCGTCGCTGCGCACGTCATGGGTGCGCGAACAGTTGCCTGCTCAGGAGACCCAGAACCTGGGGGCGCGAGCGTTCGACGCTGTCAAACACTGGCACCTCGGTAAGAAGGGCAAGCCGCGGTTCACGTCGGCCAGGCGGGGCCTGCGTTCGTTGGCGGCCAAGGACGGCAACGGTGCGTTGCGTTCCAAGATCGATGAGGCTGGGCGGCTGCTCGGTTTGCAGTGGGGAGCGGGGTTTGTGGTGGCGATCGCCGTGCCGGCCGCGTCGGGGCGGCGCGGGATGGAACAGCAGGCCGAGTTCGCCGAGATTGAGGCGCTGATCGAACGGAGCGCCACGCGGGTGGCCGAGTTGCATCGCCGCCTGGCCGCCCACCGCAAGACGTTGCATGGGGCGCTGGGCAACCGGCTGCTGGGCCACGGCGCCCAGATCGCGTGCGAGCGGCTGGATTATGGGTCGTGGCAGAAGAACTTCCCGAGCAGTGTGCGCGATAGGGCGCCAGGGTTGCTGGTGGAGATGATGGGCCGCAAGGCTGAAAGCGCCGGCGGGCAGCGGCTCTACGAGTACAACCCGCGCACCACCGCTTTGTCGCAAACCTGCCTGTGCGGGAACCGCAAGAAAAAGCCGCTTTCGCAACGGGTGCACCGCTGCGAGTGCGGCATTCGAGAAGATCGTGACCTTTTTTCGGCCTACCTGGGACTGCATGTCCGCACCAGGGCCGATGGGGTCGATCGGCTGGACTTGCAGGCAGCCAACATTGGCTGGCTGCATCGTCAGGATGTCGACGAGTCACCGAAGTCCAGCCGTAGTGCGCAAGCACGTAAGCGGCGAGGCCGCAGGCATCCGCCCTCGCGGAGGTCGGTGGCGCGCATCAAAGCCCGACGCGCAGCGCGGGCCACGATGCGACAGAGCCGCTCGGCGCGAACCTCCACTGCCGACCAGCCCACGGCGATAGCCGCATGAACGGCCATCGAGACAGCCGGCCGGCACGAGGAATCCCCGCAGTTCACCGCGGGGAGGACGTCAACAGCGGTAGCCTCTCTAGGTTGTGGACGCCCCCAGCTCCCCCGATGCCGGGGACCGGGTCCGGGTGGCCGTCGTGTTCGGTGGCCGCAGCAGCGAGCACGCCATCTCCTGCGTGTCGGCGGGCAGCATCCTGCGAAACCTCGACCCGCAGCGGTTCGAGGTGGTCGCGGTGGGCATCACGCCGCAAGGCGCCTGGGTGCTCACCGACGGCGACCCGCAGACGTTGGCGATCACCAACCGGCAGCTGCCGGGGGTGACGGCGGCGTCGGGCACCGAGCTGGCCCTGCCCGCCGACCCGCAGCGCGCCGGCCAGCTGGTCGCGTTGTCGACCGGCGCCGGGGAGGTGCTGGCCTCGGTCGACGTGGTGTTCCCGGTGCTGCACGGCCCGTACGGCGAGGACGGCACCATCCAGGGGCTGCTCGAGCTGGCCGGGGTGCCCTACGTGGGAGCGGGGGTGCTGGCCAGTGCCGCCGGCATGGACAAGGAGTTCACCAAGAAGCTGCTGACCGTCGCGGGATTGCCGATCGGCCCGCATGTGGTGCTCAGATCGGCACAACCGCTGCCGACGATCGAGGAGCGCCAGTGGCTGGGACTGCCGGTGTTCGTCAAACCCGCCCGCGGCGGCTCGTCGATCGGGGTCAGCCGGGTGTCGCACGCCGACGAGCTGCCCGCTGCGATTGCCGACGCCCGTCGGCACGACCCGAAGGTGATCGTCGAGGCCGCGATCTCCGGTCGCGAACTGGAGTGCGGGGTGCTCGAATTCCCAGACGGCTCCGTGGCGGCCAGCACGGTGGGCGAGATCCGGGTGGCCGGGGTCCGCGGCCGGGAGGACTCCTTCTACGACTTCGCCACGAAATACCTCGACGACGCGGCTGAGTTGGATGTGCCCGCCAAGATCGACGACGAGGTCGCCGACGAGGTGCGGCGGCTGGCGGTCCGGGCGTTCACGGCGCTGGACTGCCAGGGCCTGGCCCGGGTGGACTTCTTCCTCACCGACGATGGCCCGGTGGTCAACGAGGTCAACACCATGCCGGGGTTCACCACGATCTCGATGTATCCACGGATGTGGGCGGCCAGCGGCGTCGACTATCCGACCCTGTTGGCGACGATGGTCGACACCGCGTTGGCGCGCGGGACCGGGCTGCGCTGAGCAACGTCAATTAGGCGGCGCCGGGTTGATCGGGACGGCCGCGATGGTGTCGGCGATCAGCTCGGATAGTTGCTGGATCGGCGTCGGCCCCGATCCGGGTGGCAGCGTGAGCGCCACATAGACCGGCCGGTCCACGGTGTACCAGGTGGACCAGGTCGATAGGCCTTCGGCATGCATCTCGAACCACTGCACCGAGTCGACGACCTGGATCGGCGCGCCCACCACGAACTCGGCCGGGCGGTCCAGTCCGCAGCGCAGCACCACCGGTTCGCCGCCGTCAGCCCAGGCGGCCGCGCCCTCGGGCGCGGGTGGTGCCAGCGGTGCGCGTCGATCGTCGCCGAGCCGCGCCGGCAGCGCTTCCAGCAGCGCTTGACATGCCGGGTCGGTGGCGTGCGGGGCAGCGACGGCGGGAATGGCGACCGGTTGTTGCGGTGTCCGGCGGGTCGCCGCGATCGCCAGCACGGCCCCGACCGCCGCGACCGCGACCACAAAGGCCGCGATCAGCGCTACCCGCGGCGGCCCATCCGGATCGTTGACGTCCTCCCCGCAGTGAACTGGGGAGGTTCCTCGTGCTGGCCGGCTGTCTCGATGGCCGTTCATGCGACGATCGCCGTGGGCTGGTCGGTA
>NZ_JBYCLE010000418.1:0-3262 GCF_057473765.1 Mycobacterium sp. TH-M106
GTCGCTGTCACACAACGACACCAAGGTCAACCTGATCGACACCCCCGGCTACGCGGACTTCGTCGGCGAACTGCGGGCCGGGCTGCGCGCGGCGGACGGCGCGCTGTTCGTCATCGCCGCCAACGACGACGTCGACGCCGCGACCACATCGCTCTGGCAGGAATGCAGCCAGGTGGGCATGCCGCGGGCGGTGGTGGTCACCAAACTCGACCACGCCCGGGCGAACTATCCCCACGCGCTGTCCGTCGCCCAGACCGCGTTCGGAGACAAGGTGCTGCCCCTGTACCTCCCGATCAACGGCGGAAACGACGGGTTGATCGGACTGCTCTCTGAAACGGATCACGGCGACGAGCAAGCACGCAGCACGTTGATCGAAGCGATCATCGAGGAATCCGAGGACGAATCGCTGATGGACCGCTATCTCGGCGGCGAACAGATCGAACAGGCGGTGCTCACCGCCGACTTGGAGAAGGCGGTGGCACGCGGATCGTTTCACCCGGTGATCCCGGTGTGCGGCACCACCGGCGTCGGGACGGCCGAACTGCTCGAGGTCATCACCAGCGGATTCCCGTCTCCCCCGGAACACCCACTCCCCGAGGTGTTCACCCCGGACGGGGCGGCACGCGCCGCTCTCAGCTGCGACGCGAGCGGGCCGCTGCTGGCCGAGGTGGTCAAGACCACCTCGGACCCGTATGTCGGGCGGGTCAGCGTGGTCCGGGTGTTCTCCGGGACCATCAGGCCCGACGCAACAGTCCACGTGTCGGGCCATTTCACCTCGTTTTTCGGCGCGGATTCCGGGCCTGGCGGAGGCCGCGGCGGCCACACTGATCATGACGAGGACGACCGGATCGGTGCGCTGTCGTTCCCGCTCGGCAAGCAGCAGCGGCCGGCATCCGCCGTGGTCGCCGGCGACATCTGCACGATCGGCCGGTTGAGTCGGGCCGAGACCGGCGACACCCTCTCCGACAAGGCCACACCACTGGTCCTCAAACCCTGGACGATGCCGGAACCACTGCTGCCGGTCGCGGTCGCGCCGCACGCCAAAAGCGACGAGGACAAACTGTCGGTCGGGTTGGCGCGGTTGGCCGCCGAAGACCCGACGTTGCGGGTCGAGCAGAACCCGGAGACCCACCAGACAGTGCTGTGGTGCATGGGCGAAGCACATTCCGGCGTGGTGCTCGATGCGCTGGCCAACCGCTACGGGGTGGCGGTGGACACCGTCGCCCTGCGCATACCGCTGCGCGAGACCTTCGCCGGCACAGCGAAGGGACACGGCCGGCATGTCAAGCAATCCGGCGGACACGGCCAGTACGCGGTCTGCGACATTGAGGTGGAGCCGTTGCCGGAAGGTTCGGGATTCGAGTTCGTCGACAAGGTGGTCGGCGGCGCGGTGCCACGGCAGTACATTCCCAGCGTGGAGAAGGGAATCCGCGCGCAGATGGAGAGGGGTGTCAGCGGCACGGGCGGCACCGGGTATCCGATGGTCGATATCCGGGTCACCCTGTTCGACGGGAAGGCGCACAGCGTCGACTCGTCGGACTACGCGTTCCAGATGGCCGGCGCGCTGGCGTTGCGCGAGGCGGCGGCGGGAACCCGCGTACAGCTGCTGGAGCCGATCGACGATGTCACGGTGCTGATCCCCGACGAGCTGGTGGGGACGGTGATGGGCGACCTCTCCGCCCGTCGCTCCCGGGTGCTCGGTACCGACAAGGTCGGTGCGGACCGGACGTTGGTGAAGGCGGAGGTACCGCAGGTCGAACTCACCCGCTACGCCATCGACCTGCGTTCGCTGTCCCACGGCGCCGGCTCGTTCACTCGGACGTTCGTCCGTTACGACCCCATGCCCGAGTCGGCCGCCGCCCAGGTCAGGGCAACCGCGTGAACTCTACGGGAGGCACACAGGTAGTTGACGGACCGCCGCGACCAGGTAGGGGCCTATGACGGTCTTTCATGGGCTGCCGGCCCACATCCTGTTCAACCATGTCATCGTCGTGCTGGGCCCGCTGACAGCAATCCTGATGATCATCTGCGCGGTGTGGCCGCAGGCACGCCGCCGGCTGGTCTGGCTGGTGCTGGCGCTGGCGGTTTTCACCCTGATCATGACACCGCTGGCCATCCACGCGGGCGAATGGCTGGGCGGTCACGTCGACGAGACGCCGGCCGCGGACGATCACATGAATCTGGGCGAGACCGCCATCTACTTCTCGGTGGCGCTGGTGATCGCAGCTGTGCTCCTGGCCGGCCTGCACGTTCTCCTGGAGCGCGGAAGCGCCGTGCATCCGCTGCTGCGGTGGTCGATAGCCGCGGTCGTGATCGTCACGGCCACCGTGACGACGTTGCAGATCTACCGGATCGGCGAGTCGGGCGCGCGGGCGGTCTGGGGTAACTTGGTCCCAACGTGCTGCCAGCAGTAACCGCAGTAACCGCGGACGGTAGCTGGCATTCCAGGATGCTTGGGGGAGAATGGACGCCATGTATAGGACAGTGCGCCGGGTATGCGCTGTAGGGGGAGTTTTCGCCATGGCGATGGCGGTTTCCGCCAGCGTCAGCCAAGCCGCGCAGGCGCCCCCGGCATCCATCGTCGGCGTTTTGATGATCCAGCCTGCGCCCGGTTCCGTGGTGGGCGTGGGATACCCGGTGACGGTGACGTTCACCGGGCCGGTCGGTGACCGGGCCGCGGCCGAGCGCGGCATCCACATCACGACGAAGCCCGGATCGGGCAACACCACCGGGCGGTTCACATGGGTCAGCAACGATGTCGTGCAATGGATTCCGGATGGGTTCTGGCGAGCGCACAGCAAGGTGGACGTCGATGCGCACGGGCTGTCTACCGGTTTCGAAACCGGTGACGCCGTGCTGGCTGTCGCCGACATCTCCGAGCACACCTTCACCGTCAGCGTCAACGGCGAGGTGCTGCGGGTGATGCCGGCCTCCATGGGCAAGCCCAAGCGCCCGACACCGATCGGCTCCTTCACCGCGCTGTCGAAGGAGCGGACTGTCAAGTTCGATTCCCGCACCATCGGCATCCCCCTCAAAGATCCCGAGGGCTATCTGCTCGACGGCCAGTACGCGGTCCGGGTGACTTGGAGCGGTGTCTACGTGCATTCGGCGCCGTGGTCGGTGGACTCCCAGGGCTATGCGAACGTCAGCCACGGCTGCATCAACCTCAGCCCGGACAACGCCGCCTGGTACTTCGACACGGTGCACATCGGCGATCCGATCATCGTGCAGGCCTGACCGGCGGTCGCCGGAGGAATGCCAT
>NZ_JBYCLE010000419.1:0-4700 GCF_057473765.1 Mycobacterium sp. TH-M106
GCGGGCCGGTTGGCCACCCCACCCAGCCGGGAATAGACCTGCTCGGCGAGCGCCGGTGCGTCCGCGGAGATGTCGGTCACCAGCACCGGCTCGTCGATCTGCACCCAGGTCGCGCCAGCGTCGGCCAGCCGGGACAGCAGCTCGGCGTAGACGTCCACCAGCTCGTCGAGCCGGAAGATCGGCGCGGGCGCGCCGTCGACGGCCTTGCTCAGCAGCAGGAAGGTGATCGGGCCGATGATCACCGGACGCGCCGGGATGCCCAGCTCCTGAGCCTCCTTCAGCTCACCCAGCACCTTGGCGGGGTTTAGTGCGAACCGGGTGTCCGGCCCTATCTCCGGGACGATGTAGTGGTAGTTGGTGTCGAACCATTTCGTCATCTCCAGCGGGGCGATGTCGGCGGTGCCCCGCGCGGCGGCGAAGTAGCGGTCCAGCTCGTCGGCGACACCACTTACCCGGGCGGGCAGCGCGCCCAGCAGCACCGCGGTGTCGAGCATCTGGTCGTAGTAGGAGAACGTGTTGACCGGAACCGAGTCCAGACCGGCTGCGGCCAGTTCGGACCAGGTGTCGCGGCGTAGCTTCGCGGCGACCGACTCCAGCTCGCTTCGACTGGTCCGGCCCGCCCAGTAGCCCTCCGTCGCGCGTTTGAGTTCGCGGCGCGGGCCGATACGTGGGGAGCCGGTAACGGTGGCGGTAAATGGTGCAGCGGTCACAAGTCGATCCTTCAATAGACGAGGGTGGTCACCGCCGCCGGACGCCCGGCCGATGCGGTCGACGTGGAAATTACCAGCCCAACACTGCCGCCGTCACACCTAGGCAGCCGTTGCTGCCACGCTACGCGCGGGCGCTTGCCACCACGTGGTCGAGCAGGGCGTCGGTGGGCGGCCACGGGAACGTAGGTTTGTTGTGGGTCAGCTCGGCGATCCCGTGCAGCTGTGCCCATATCGCCGCCGCGGCCACCAGCGCCTCGCCGGTTTGGGTGCGGCGCACATCGACGACCGCGTCGTGCAGCACGGTGAACGACTCGATGCCGGGAAGTTCATCCGGCGCCCAGTCGTGGACTTCGCCCACCACCCCCATCAGGGTGCGATACGCGGCAGGTTGTTCACGCGAAAAGGACAGGTAGGCAGCGGCTCGTCGCCGCCGCGTCGTAACAGCTGTGATCAGCAACATCTTATGTAGACCACCAGCTTTGCATCGTCGGCGAAGATGGTGCACCATGGGTAGTCACCGATTTCGTCTGGGGGAGGATTGGGAATGCCCGGTTGCCATAGTTGCCATAGCACTACCGCACGCCGTGCGATCGCGTGGGGAGCGTCCGCGGGGGCGCTTCTGGCATTCGGGATGACCCCGCTGGCATGGGCACCGGCCGGGCACGCCGACGTTGTCGACGACATCGTCGGCTCCATCCTGGACGGGGCGAGTGTTGCCGGTAGCGGCGCCGGCGTCGACGCCCTGATGACGCCCGCGCTGGCTGGGGCCGACCTGCCCGAAGATGTGAGCGGTGAGCTCTCCGGTCTCCTCGCCGGTCTCGGCAACGCTTTCGTGCTGCCGGTTGCCGCCATCCTCGGTGCCGGGCCCACGATCCTCTACGGCTGGGCTCACCAGCTTGGCGAGGCTTGGGTCACCAGTTCGTTCGGTGAGCAGCTCGACAACCTGATCAACCAGCCGTTCGCCGTCGATGGCGCGTGTGGCCTGATCTGCAACGGCGACCCCGGCACGGCGAGCGATCCCCATGGCGGTGCCGGCGGCTGGCTGTTCGGCGATGGCGGAACCGGCTTCGACCCCACCACACCCGGCGAGGCCGGCGGGGCCGGCGGCGCGGCCGGGTTGCTCGGCAACGGGGGCGCCGGCGGTGTCGGCGGGGCCGGCGGCAACGGCGGTGACGGCGGCACCGGCGGCTGGCTGATGGGCTTCGGCGGTTCCGGCGGCAACGGCGGCGCCGGGCTGACCGGCGTCGACGGGGACGGCACGGCCGGCGGCAACGGCGGGACCGGCGGACACGGCAGCTGGCTGTTCGGCTACGGCGGGGCCGGTGGCAACGGTGGTGCTGGCGGCGTCGGCACCGACGGCACGGCCGCCGACCCGGCTGGCGGCGACGGCGGCACCGGCGGCAACGGCGGTGAGGGCGGGGCCGGCGGCTCTGGTCTGGGCATCGGCGGCGGCGGTGGTGACGGTGGGGTCGGTGGTGCCGGTGGCAACGGATTGGCGGGTGTCGCCGGGAGTGACGGCGGCAACGGCGGTGCCGGCGGCAACGGCGGTGCCGGCGGCGACGGCGGCTCGCCGGGCGCAAACTTCAATGGCTTGGTAGCCGGCGAAAACAGCGGCCCGCATACCGGCCTCATAGGCTCGGTGCGTCCGCTCTACGCGGGGGACGGCGGCGACGGGGGACAGGGCGGTAGCGCCGGGATCGCCACCGCTACCCCGGGCAACGGCGGCGACGGCGGCAACGGTGCTCCCGTCGGCTTCAACCAACCCGGTGCCGGCGGTGACGGAGGCAACGGTGGTTCCGGAGGTATCGGCACGGCCGCGCACCCCGACGGCGGCACCGGAGGTGATGGCGGTGCCGGCGGCACCGGTGGCGAGGTGACGTCGTCGGGCATCGGCACCGGCGGTCTCGGCGGCAACGGGGGAGTGGGCGGTGCCGGCGGCGCCGGCATAGACGGAGGCACCGGCGGAGCCGGCGGAACCGGCGGCCAGGGCGGCGTCGGTGGCACCGGCGCGCAGGCCAGCTTCGTCCAAGGTGGCACCGGCGGCAACGGCGGCTCGGGCGGCGACGGTGGCACCGGCACTCCCCATGGTCCAGGCGGCGACGGCGGCAAGGGCGGTGACGGCGGCAACGGCACACTCCCCTCCGATACCGGTGGCGGTGCCGGCGGTAAAGGCGGTGACGGTGGCACCGGCGTCCCCGACGGCAGCCCCGGCGGTCCCGGCAGCCCCGGCACTTCCAGCAGTTCGGACAGCGCGATCAGCCCCGGCAATGTCCAAGGTCAGCTGTAGTCGAGGTTGACGCCGTCGCTATGCCCCCCGGGCGGAGAATCCGCAGTAGGTTAGTCAACAATCGATGGCAATAACCACTTATCGAGAAAGGTAGGGAACGACCATGCCTGAAGCCGTCATCGTGGAGGCAGTGCGCTCACCGGTCGGGAAGCGCAACGGAGGGTTGTCCGGGGTGCATCCCGCGGAACTGTCCGCGCAGGTGCTCAACGGCCTGGTCGGCAGGGCGGGCGTGGATCCCGAGCTAGTCGAGGACGTGATCTGGGGCTGTGTCATGCAGGCCGGCGAGCAGGCCATCGATATCGGGCGTACCGCGTTGCTCACCGCCGGCTGGCCGGAGAGCGTGCCGGGGGTGACCGTGGACCGCCAGTGCGGATCCAGTCAGCAGTCGGTGCACTTCGCTGCCGCCGGTGTGGTCGCCGGGCACTACGACGTCGTCGTCGCCGGCGGAGTGGAGTCCATGTCGCGGGTGCCGATGGGTTCTTCGCTGGCAAACGGTGGTCACCCCTACCCGGAAGCCTTCCGGGACCGCTACAGCCAAACCCCCAACCAGGGCATCGGCGCTGAGATGGTCGCCGAACAATGGGGCTTCGACCGCACCGCTCTCGACGAGTTCTCACTGGCTTCGCACGAAAAGGCTGCTGCAGCACAGGATTCGGGTGCTTTCGATGATGAGATTATCGCGATCAAAGACGCCGACGGCAACGCGATCAGCAAAGACGAGGGCATCCGCCGCGGCACCACGATCGAGAAGATGGCTCAGCTCAAGCCGGCGTTCAAAGAGGACGGCGTCATCCACGCCGGCAACTCGTCACAGATCTCCGACGGTGCGGCGGCGTTGCTGTTCATGTCGGCCGACAAAGCTAAGGCGTTGGGGCTCAACCCGATCGCCAAAGTGTGTACCGCGACCCTGGCCGGTGCCAACCCGGTGATCATGCTGACCGCGCCGATCCCGGCCACCCAGAAAGCGCTGAAACGCTCCGGCTTGGGCATCGACGAGATCGGCGTGTTCGAGGTCAACGAGGCGTTCGCCCCGGTACCGATGGCCTGGCTGGCCGACATCGGCGCCGACGAGAAGAAGCTCAACCCTAAGGGCGGTGCGATCGCGCTCGGCCACCCGCTCGGCGCGTCCGGAGCCCGCATTATGACGACGATGCTGCACCACATGCGCGACAACGGGATTCGTTACGGCCTGCAGACCATGTGCGAGGGCGGCGGCCAGGCCAATGCCACCATCGTGGAGCTGCTCTGACCGACCGGGAATCACCGGGCGCGAGCATGCACAAAATCGCACTCAGCGGGCGTCTGCTGTGCGATTCTGTGCATGCTCGCGTGGGCAAGGGAGGGGCAAGGGAGGGGCTAGTCGGTGAAGTTCGGTCTGCGGCGCTCCTGGAATGCGCGCACACCCTCACGGAAGTCGTTGGCGGACAACAGGGCTGACTGTCCCACGTATTCTCGGTCCAGGGCATTGTCGAGTTCGGTGAGCGTGGCGGCGTTGACGGCATGCTTGGTTTTGGCCAGTGCCGCGGCGGGGCCGGCGAGCAAACCCGAGAGCACCCGGGCCACCTCGGCCTCGAGTTCGTCTGCCGGGTAGACCGCGCTCACCAGCCCCCAGGCCAGTGCGTCGGCAGCGGAGATCCGTTCGGCCAGCAGCGCCATCCGCATCGCGCGGGTCCGGCCGATCGCGGCGGCCACCAGCGCCGACG
>NZ_JBYCLE010000420.1:0-4188 GCF_057473765.1 Mycobacterium sp. TH-M106
CGCCCAGTGGGTAGCAGGCCTTGCTGAACGGCTCCCACCACTGCCCGGGCTCACAGTGCGCCGAGCTCACCGCCTCGGTGCCAAACGTCACGGTGGCCGTCGACGCTGCGGTCAGCATGAGAACGGCCGCCAACCGACCCACCAGATTTCGCATCGCAGCGTCTACCGGTCTCTGATACTTACTGGCGTTTTGCGTGTGCGGCGGGTATCGGGGATGGGTTGTTCAGAGGTGCTCGCTGCTGGTGCGGCGGGCTGGGCTCTGTCCCACACGGACGCTTGGCGTGCAGGATAGGTGGGTTGTTTGATGGTGGGCAGGGGGGTGGTGTGCCGGGTTCTTTTGTGGCGGCGCTGTTTTGGGGTGTCGGTGGTTTTCTGCCGGGTCTTGGTGACCGGGCGGTGCGCGGCTGTGGTGACGCGTTTGGGTTTGTTCCTGGGCCGCTTCACCTGGGTTTTAGCCAGCAGCACGCGTTTGGCGATGTTTTGGGCGGCGATCTGGTCGCGGTTGGCGCCGTTGATGCCGCAGCTGGGGCAGCCGGCGCTGTGATAGCCGTTGGGGCGGGTGATTTCGCCGTCGCAGCCCGGGCAGCGCGCCGATGTGCCGCGCGGTGGGCACATGACGACTTCGAGGCCAGCGCGGGCGGCGCTGTGTTCGAGGGCCTGGTAGGCGCGGCGGCGCGCCGATTGGGCGGCCCGGTTGTTGTTGGTGTTCCCGCGGTTGCGCGGTTCGAGCCCGCGGAGGTCTTCGATGGCGATGACCCCAGCACCGGACGTGGTGGCCATGGCGGTCATGGTCGTGGCGAAGTCGAACGCGATGTCACGGTTGATCCGCCGACGTTTGGCGCCCAGCGCCGCCCGGTGCTGCTGCAGCACGGCGATCTTGGCGTGGAGTTGGGCGGGCTCACAGGCGCCTTCGCCCAGTCGGGTGAGCCGGTCGATCTTGGCTGATAGGTGTTGGCCCTCGGGTTTGCAGCCGGGCCAGCCGCACACCCAGGCCGCGGTCGTTGTAGACGTGGGTGCGGGCATCGGTGATCAGGGCGCCGCCGTGTTCGGCGACCATGGTGGCCGCGCCCAGCGCGGCCGGGGACCAGTCGATGCCCAGCGCCGCGCCGGCGTGAGCGGTGTCGGGTTCGGGCACTTCTTCGGTGATGGTGAACCGCAGCAGCGGCGCGCCGCGCTGTAGGCAGATGGTGGGCAGATGCCAACTGGCGATAGTGCGGGCTTTCAGTTGCGGCGGTGTCGGGCACCACAGTGTGTGCCAGACCCAGTCGGCCCGCCCGCCCGGCTGCGGGGTGGTCGGCAGTTTGATCCGCAGCCACAGCCCGGCCGCGTCGGTGACCTCTAGTTCGACGAGTTGGGCGTCGGCGGCACCCAGCCGGGCCAGCTTCGATACCGCCGGCGCGGATTGGATCTCGGTGATGCAGCTGATCGGGCGGCCGGTATGGCGCCGCAATTGCCGGGTCAGGTTTCGCAGGAACGCCGCGGTGACATAGCGGCAGTGCTGTTCGTCGAGCCGGCAGTAGTCCAGGTCGCCGTCTTCGTCGAGGGCCGCTACCACCTCGGGGATCAACCGGTCTCGATAGGCCATAGTTTTCAGGATCGGCACCACGTTGGCTTGGGCCAGCCGCGCCACCCGCGAGGGCACATACACCCCAGGTGGGGTCTGCGGTGTCCAGCCCAGCCGCTGCGCTGCCACCGCCGCGGTGGGCGGAAGTCTGCGGCCCAGAAAGTCCACCCCCTCGTGCAAGACGGTGAAGGTGGCCGGCCGCCAACACCGCGCCATCAACTCCGTCGAAAGTTCAGCGACCAGATCAAGCAGCCAGCCGATCCGCGGCGCGGCGGCGACGACTTCACCGCTGCCTTCCTCGATAGCCGCGCCGATACGCACCGGCACCGCCGACTGAATCACCGCCACGACCGCACACCATCCAAACGCAGGATGTCCATCCAGACGGTGCGGGCCTGCCCGGACGCCAACCGGTAGCCGACCCGCAGCAGCGGCCCGTCGGTGTTGAGGATTTCACCAACGCGCTGGTGGCCACCCCAGGCAATGAACTCGATGCGCTCACCGACCGCTAACGCGCCCATCTTGGCGGCCAGCCCGGCAGGCAGGGCGTGCAGGAAGGCGGGCGAATAGCTGCGTTCCACCACCTCGTATCCGTTGAACTTCCACCCGACATGACGGACCTTGACGGTCACCTTGTTCAGCTTCACCACCACGGCCGCGCGACTGTCGTAGGAGGCCAACACGAGCTGACCGACGACGAACGCCCCGGACGCGATGCACTCGGCCGCTCGGCGAGAACGCTGCCTTCGCTCATGGCGGTCGGCTTCCTGTGCGGCGAACCGCTCGGCAGCCATCTCGGCGATGCGCGCCTCACAACCGCCGGTGACGCCCCACCCGTCGCAGCCGCCCCGGTGCAACAGCCACGTTGAGTGATCTTTCGGGTTGACGCCAGCCGCCCGCAGCGCGGCGAATTCCCACTCTTCCAGTTCATCAACAACGCCGTCGCTGCAGAGCAGTTGCTTGGCCGCGTAAAACGCCCACTCCTGGACCACCTCGAGGGCTTGCCCGAGGAAATGGCGCTTACCTGCCCGCAATTTCTCCCGGACGCGTTCTTCGACCAATAGCCGGCGGTGCTCGACCTCAAGCGCTTCAGCCTGCTCGCGCGCTTTTCGCTCGGCCGCCTCGGCCGCGGTCTGCGCCAGCAACTCCGAGAGCCAATCCGGCATCGGCCGCGCGCACGAGGCCAGCCAGCCCCGCACCGTGGCGTTATCCAGCGGCGCGCCCACCCCGGCCGCATGCATCGCCGCCAGCACCCTTTTACGCGGCAGCCCCAGCAGCTGCGCGGTCTCCGGCGGGCATAACCGGTGGTCTGCGCGCTTACGGTCTTTGCGGCGCTGTTCGCGATCGCGGGCCGCGCTAAGCCACCCCGGCGGGGTTGTCTCCCACTCGGTGACAAGACGCACCGGCACGGTCGTGGCGTTGGGGTGCCCCCATCCGCGCCGAACGTCGCCGCGCCTAACGCCGAGCCGCCGAGCGGCCCGGTACATCTTCATGCGCTGAAGCGAGCCCGGCGCGTTCACGGGCCCAGCCGTTCGCCGGCCGCCTCCAGCAGACGCCGCTGATTGCGCTTGGACCGCAACGGATAGAACCGGCCCGAAAACGATGCCAACAGCGCGATGAAGTCGTCCATCAGCTCCTCCAACAGCGACTCGTCGCCGCGCTCGTGTAACGCCTCGACACTAACCCCACACACCGACAGATACCGTTCGATCCACGCCACCCCGAACCGCGCCAGCCGATCCAGCCACACCACCCGCACCACCCTGAACCGACCCACCGCCGCATCATCGAGCAACCGATCCAATCCGCGCCGCGACTCCCGCAACCCCGAGCCGCGATCCCGATACACCCCAAACACCTCACCCCGCGCCGTTTCCGCCAACATCTGCTCCTGATTGGCCAGCGAGGACGCCTGCTCCGTCGACCCCGACACCCGGCAATACAGCGCCTCCAGCCGCTCCCGCCCCCCCAGAATCCCTAGCCGGCGCCGGGCGGCCCAGATACGCATCCAAATCCGACCGATCAAACAACCGCTGCCCCGCCCGCGACCGCCGACACGCCAACCGCCCCTCTACGGCCGCCTTGCGCACCCCAACCACCGACATCCCCAAATACTCGGCGGCCTCACTGCATATCAACACATATCAGAACGTGTAGAGGGGATGCTATAGGCATGGCCACCCGAACCGACCGCGGCTGGCTGCTGATCGGTTACGCGGGTGTCGGCGGATTTCTGGCGCTCGAGGCACTGACGCGTAAGCCCGGTCCGGCATCCAGCATGGACGCCGGACCGGACGACCAGGGGACCACCCGGATGATCGTGACCGGGTATGCGCTTGCGGCGCTGGCGCCGATGCTCGCGTGCAGGCCTACGCGGCGGCTGCCGCCGGCGGCCGGGCCGATGGGACTGGTGCTGCAGGCCGGCGGCCTCGCGTTGCGGACATGGTCGATGCGCGTCCTGGCGGCGTCCTACACGCGGACCCTGCGCACCGCCGACAACCAGCGCATCGTCGAGGCCGGGCCGTACCGGCTCACTGGACTACCTTCCTGAGGTCAGCGCTTTTGGATGAGGCGTTGATGCACCCGAGGTGCCACCAGGTCACTGCCCGGCTCGCTTGACGCGG
>NZ_JBYCLE010000421.1:0-7022 GCF_057473765.1 Mycobacterium sp. TH-M106
ACCGCGTCAAGCGAGCCGGGCAGTGACCTGGTGGCACCTCGGGTGCATCAACGCCTCATCCAAAAGCGCTGACCTCAGGAAGGTAGTCCAGTGAGCCTGTTCAGCAAGCAGAAGAGCCGCGCGACCCGCCGCGCCGAGGCGCGTGCGATGAAGGCTCGCGCCAAACTCGAAGCCCGGCTGGCCGCCAAAGCCGAAACGCGCCGTTTCAAGGCCACCCAGCGCGCCGAAGCCAAAGCGCTCAAAGCGCAGCTAAAAGCCGAGCAGGACAGCGACCGTAGAGCGTTGAAGGCGGCCGAAGTGCAGCTCAAGGCGGCCCAGGAGGGAAGACTGCTGTCACCGGCACGAATCCGCCGGGCGCTGACGGTCTCCCGACTGTTGGCGCCGATAGCGGTCCCGATGGCCTACCGGGTGGCCACGGCCGCCCGCGGGCTGGTCGACGAGCGCCGCGCTGACCGGCTCGGGGTGCCGCTGGCCCGGATAGGCGAGTTCTCCGGTCCCGGCGCCAGGCTGTCGGCTCGTATCGCCGGGGCAGAGAAGACGCTACGCATGGTGCGCGACGGGAAACCCAAGGACACCGAGACCCAACGGTTCGTGGCCGCCATCACCGAACGGCTGACCGACCTCTCCGCCGCGGTCACCGCCGCGCAGACCATGCCGACCGCACGACGCCGCACCACGCACGCCGCGGTCGGCGAGCAACTCGACGGCATCGACGCCGACCTGATGGCGCGGCTGGGCCTGGCATGACCGGGCGTGCCCTGGCCCTGCTGGTCGCGGCGCTCGGCGTCACGATCGCGATCATGCGCAGGCAGACATGACCGGCATGGCCCGGGCTGTCGTGGCGGCGGCGGGGTGTCTGCTGCTGGCGGCACTGCTGTTCACGGCGACCGGGGTCGCCGCTGCGCACGCCGTGCTGGTGTCGACCGATCCGGTCGCGGACGCCGAGTTGGCCGTCGGCCCGGGCCGGGTCAGCGCCACCTTCAACGAGCGGCTGCAGACCACGTTCGCGGCCATGACGGTAGTCGGACCGGACGGCAACCTCTGGTCCACCGGAGCGGCGCAGGTGCAGGGGCCGGTGGTCAGCGTGGCGGTGCGTCCCCTGGGACCCGTCGGCACCTACACGACGAATTACCGGGTGACCTCGGCGGATGGACATGTGGTGTCGGGGTCGTGGCGATTCCGCCTCACGGTCGCCGGCACCGGAGAGCCCGGGCCCCCGGTAGCGGCCGGCCAGCAGCCCGGCAGCGACATGCCGATCTGGCCGTTCGTGGTCGGCGCAATCGTCATCGTCGGTGCCGGGCTGTGGGTGGCACGACCGAAGTCGTGACGGCTGGGCAGGTACTGTTCGAGTGCACGACGAGAGACCGCAAAGGATCAACCGTATGCCAGACCCGCAGGATCAACCCGAGCACGAATCCGAGGCAGCACCGGAGCCGACTATGCCAGAGGCCGCTAAGCCGGCCGAACCACCCGCGGCTCCCGCGCCCGCCAGTAAGGCACCGGCCAAAAAAGCACCTGCCAAGGCCGTGAAGAAAACCGCGAAGAAACCCGCCGCCAAAAAGCAGCCCGCCAAGAAAGCCCCCGCTAAAAAGGCAGCCGGCGCCAAAGAAGCAGCGGCAGAAGCGAAGTCAACAGTCGACGCAGCTCGGAGTCCGGTCACCGCACCGACGCTGGTGCCGGTGCCGCCGTCTCGCCGGCCGCCTGCCGCCCTGCTGGCCGCCGCTGCGCTGGGCCTGGTGGCAATGCTGCTGGTCCGGCGGCTGCGGCGGCGCAGCGCGCGGGGTGGTTGCGCTGCGTGACCGTGGCCTTTCGAGCCACCGCCGACCTGGTCGACGACATCGGACCCGACGTTCGCAGTTGCGACACCCAGTTCCATCAATTCGGCGGCCGCACGCAATTCGCTGGCCGGATCGCCACCGTGCGCTGCTTCGAAGACAACGCACTGTGCAGATCGGTGCTGTCCAAGCCCGGAGACGGCCGGGTGCTGGTGGTCGACGGCGACGGTTCCCTGCACACCGCCCTGATCGGTGACGTGATCGCCGAGTTGGCCCGCAGCAACGGCTGGACAGGACTCGTCGTCTACGGTGCCGTGCGCGACGTCGCGACGTTGCGCACTCTCGACATCGGGATCAAGGCACTGGGCACCAACCCGCGCAAGAGCGGCAAGACCGGCACCGGTGAAGTCGATGTGACCGTCGAGTTCGGCGGGGTCAGGTTCGTCCCGGGTGAGACCGCCTACAGCGACGACGACGGCATCGTGGTGGTCTAAACCCACTGGCGCGCCACCCGACCACCGCGAGCATGCACAATCTCGCACGCGCGGTGCCCGCGCAGTGCGAGATTGTGCATGCTCGCCGAGCGTAGCGAGCTGCGCTCAGGCCATCAGGCGCAGCATCTCCTCGGCGGTGACCAACCGTTCGTGGGTTGCCGGGAAGCCGAGGTTCTTCACCGGGCGTCGAAACCATAGCCAGCTCATTCGCGCTATGCGGGATCGGAATATCACGGTGGCGTGCACGTCGAAACTCCTGCTGTCGAGCTGGTCGAACCGAGCCCACCCGGCCCACTGCAGGTCATTAGACACCTGCCCGATAGCAGACAAAAGACGACGCGCCGGGAAACGCGCGCCCGGCGGAAGGGGAGATTTAGGAGTGACTAATGTATCGCTGCGGTTGTCGGTGTGATCGGGGACGGCAGGGCAGTCTGGCCCATCAGATACCGGTCCACGCCCGCCGCCGCCGCGCGGCCCTCGGCAATAGCCCAGACGATCAGCGACTGGCCGCGGCCCATGTCGCCGGCGACGTAGACCCCGGGCACCGAGGTGGCAAAGTCGGCATCGCGTGCGACGGTGCCCCGGCCGTCGAACTCCACCCCGAGATCGGTCAGCAGGCCAGCCCGTTCTGGTCCGACGAACCCCAGCGCCAGCAGCACCAGGTCGGCCTCCATCTCGAAGTCGGTGCCCTCGACTTTCTCGAATTTTCCGTGTCGCCGCCGGACCTCGTGGGCACGCAGCCCGGTGACGTGGCCGTCACGGCCGGTGAACTCCTCGGTGTTGACCGCGAACACCCGGTCACAGCCCTCTTCGTGGGCAGCCGACGTGCGCATGATCAGCGGCCACATCGGCCACGGGGTCGATACGTCGCGGGTGTCCGGCGGGCGCGGCATGATTTCGAACTGATGCACGCACGTGCCACCCTGACGGTGCACGGTGCCCAGGCAGTCGGCGCCGGTGTCACCACCGCCGATGATGATGACCTTCTTGCCGCGCGCGCTGATCGGCGGCTCGCCGTCGGGTCCCAGCACGTCGTCTCCGGCTTGGACGCGGTTCGCCCACGGCAGGTATTCCATCGCCTGGTGGACGCCCTTGAGCTCGCGGCCCGGGATCGGCAGGTCGCGCCAGGCGGTGGCGCCACCGGCCAGCACCACCGCGTCGAAGTCTGAACGCAGTTGCTGCGCTGTGATATCAACCCCTACGTTGACGCCGGCGCGGAAAACCGTCCCCTCGGCCGTCATCTGCACCAGCCTCCGGTCGACGAAGCGCTTTTCCATCTTGAACTCGGGTATGCCGTACCGCAGCAGCCCACCGATGCGATCGTCGCGCTCGAAGACCGTGACCGCGTGGCCGGCCCGGGTCAGCTGCTGGGCAGCGGCCAGCCCAGCCGGCCCGGAGCCCACCACCGCCACCGACTTGCCGGTCAGAGTCTCCGGTGCAAGCGGTTGCACCCAACCTTCTTTGAAGGCCCGCTCCACGATCTCGTACTCGATCTGCTTGATGGTCACCGGAGGCTGGTTGATGCCCAGCACGCAGGCCGGCTCGCACGGCGCCGGGCACAGTCGGCCGGTGAAGTCCGGGAAGTTGTTGGTGGCATGCAACCGGTCGAACGCCTCGCGCCAGCGGCCGGTGCGCACCAAGTCGTTCCACTCCGGGATCAGATTGCCCAGCGGACAACCGGTGTGGCAGAACGGAACACCGCAGTCCATGCAGCGCGTAGCCTGCTGGCGCACCGCGTCCTCGGTGAACTCCTGGTAGACCTCATGCCAGTCGTGCACCCGCTGCGCCACCGGCCGCCGCTGCGGCAGGATGCGCTCGGTGTATTTGAGGAAACCTCGCGGATCAGCCACCTGCGAACTCCATGACCGCCACGCTCGGGTCGGTGCCGGCGGTTTCTGCGTCGGCGATGATCTGCAGCATCCGCTTGTAGCCGCGCGGCATCACCTTGGCGAACTGGCGCTGCTGGGCCAGCCAGTCCGCCAGGATGCGCCGGGCCGGCACAGAGCCGGTCGCGTCGGCGTGGGCTACCAGGATGTCGTGCAGCCAGGCCAGGTCGTTCTCGTCGAACTCGTCGAGGTCCACCAGCTCGGTGTTGAGGTTGGCCGGAAGCGCCCCGTGCGGATCGTAAACGTAGGCCACTCCCCCCGACATGCCCGCTGCGAAGTTGCGGCCGGTGCTGCCCAGCACCACAACCTTGCCGCCGGTCATGTACTCGCACCCGTGGTCGCCGACCCCTTCGACCACCGCGTGCGCGCCGGAGTTGCGCACCGCGAACCGTTCGCCGACCACCCCGCGCAGGAAAACCTCGCCGCTGGTGGCACCGTAGAGAATCACATTGCCGCCGATGATGTTGTCCTCGGCGACGTAGCCGTCCGGCGCATCGGTGGACGGGCGCACCACGATCCGGCCGCCGGACAGTCCCTTGCCGACGTAGTCGTTGGCGTCGCCGTAGACCCGCAACGTGATTCCGTTCGGCAGGAATGCGCCGAAACTGTTGCCCGCCGACCCGGTAAAGGTGATGTCGATGGTGCCGTCCGGCAGCCCTTCGCCGCCATAGGCTTTGGTCACCTCGTGGCCGAGCATGGTGCCGACGGTGCGATTGACGTTGGAGATGGTGGTGGAGAACCGGACCGGTCGCCCGGTATCCAGAGCTTCGCGGCACATCACAATCAGCTGCTGGTCCAGTGCCTTGTCCAGCCCGTGGTCCTGGCTTGAGCTGCAATACAGGTCCTGGTTCATAAAAGCCGATTCCGGTTCGTGCAGCACCGCCGAGAGGTCCAGCTTGTGGGCCTTCCAGTGTGCCCGCGCGAGCGTGGTGTCTAGCGCGTTCACCTGCCCGACAGCCTCGTTGACGGTGCGAAAGCCCAGCTGCGCCAGGTATTCCCGCACTTCTTCGGCGATGAACAGGAAGAAGTTCTCCACGAACTCCGGTCTTCCGGTAAACCGCTCCCGCAGCACCGGGTTCTGGGTGGCCACTCCTACCGGGCAGGTGTCCAGGTGGCAGACCCGCATCATGATGCAGCCGGAGACCACCAGCGGCGCGGTGGCGAAGCCGAACTCCTCGGCCCCCAGCAGCGTCGCGATCATCACGTCACGCCCGGTCTTGAGCTGGCCGTCGGTCTGCACCACGATCCGGTCGCGTAATCCGTTGAGCAGCAAAGTCTGCTGCGTTTCGGCTAGCCCCAGCTCCCACGGTGCGCCGGCGTGCTTCAGCGAGGTCATCGGGGCCGCGCCGGTTCCGCCGTCGTGACCGGAGATCAGCACCACGTCGGCGTGTGCTTTCGATACTCCAGCCGCAACCGTCCCCACGCCGTTCTCGGCCACCAGCTTGACGTGGATCCGAGCCGACGGGTTGGCATTCTTCAGGTCGTGGATCAGCTGAGCCAGGTCTTCGATGGAGTAGATGTCGTGGTGTGGCGGCGGTGAGATCAGGCCGACACCCGGGGTGGCGTGCCGCACTTCGGCGATCCACGGATACACCTTGTTGCCCGGAAGCTGGCCCCCCTCACCGGGTTTGGCACCCTGGGCCATTTTGATCTGGATGTCGGAGCAGTTGGTCAGGTAGTGCGAGGTGACGCCGAACCGCGCGGAGGCGACCTGCTTGATGGCGCTGCGCCGCCAGTCACCGTCTGGATCGGGGTCGAATCGGTCGGCGTGCTCGCCGCCCTCGCCGCAGTTCGACCGGCCGCCCAGTCGGTTCATCGCGATGGCCAGTGTCTCATGGGCCTCGGCGGAGATCGAGCCATAGCTCATCGCGCCAGTCGAGAAGCGCTTGACGATCTCGCTGGCCGGTTCCACCTCCTCCAGCGGGACCGGTGGCCGCACCCCGGTGCGGAACTTCAACAGCCCGCGCAGCGTGGCCAACCGCTCACTCTGGTCGTCGATCAACCGGGTGTACTCCTTGAAGATCGCGTACTGGCCGGTGCGCGTGGAGTGCTGCAGCTTGAAGACGGTCTCCGGGTTGAACAGGTGATATTCACCCTCGCGGCGCCACTGATACTCCCCGCCCACCTCGAGGTCGCGGTGCGCTCGCTCGCCGGGGCGGTCCAGGTAGGCCAGCGCGTGCCGCGCGGCCACGTCGGCAGCGATGTCGTCCAGGGTGATGCCACCGATCGCGCAGGTCAATCCGGTGAAGTATTCGTCGAGGACATCCTGGGAGATGCCGACCGGCTGGAACAACTGAGCGCCGGTGTAGGACGCCCGCGTCGAGATGCCCATCTTGGACATCACCTTCAGCACGCCCTTGCCCGCGGCCTTGACGTAGTTGCACAGGGCCTGTTCTCGGTCCAGTGCTGCTGGAGCACCCGCCAGCGCACCACGGTCGAGCAGGTCCTCGACCGACTCCAGCGCCAGGTACGGGTTGACGGCGGCGGCGCCGAACCCGAGCAGCGCGGCCATGTGATGCACCTCGCGGGCGTCGCCGGCTTCGACCACCAAACCCACCTGGGTACGGGTGCGCTCGGCCACCAGGTGGTGATGGACCGCAGCGGTCGCCAGCAGCGACGGGATGGGGGCCAGTTCCTCGTCGGATTCCCGGTCGGACACCACGATGATGCGCGCGCCGCCCTCGATGGCCGCCGAGACTGCGGCCCGCACCTCCTCGAGCGCGGTGCGCAGTCCTTCCCCGCCCTCGGCGACCGGGTACAGGCAGCGGACGACGCTGGTGCTCATGCCGTGCCGGCGACCATTGACCTCCTGATCCGGCCGCAGGTTCACCAGTTTGGCCAGTTCGTGGTTGCGCAGGATCGGCTGG
>NZ_JBYCLE010000422.1:0-15661 GCF_057473765.1 Mycobacterium sp. TH-M106
GCTGACCACGTAGTAGGTGTAGCCGTCCGGGTCGTGGAACGCGGTGGTGTTGTTCAGCGTGGTCTGCGCCAGGGTGGAGGGCAGCCCCCCGCCGAAGACGTTCATCAGCTCGATCCCGCTGTAGGCGGCCGGCACGTCGGGTACCTTGACGATCAGCGCCTGGCCGGGCTGTAGGTCGAAATTCCCCGCGGAGACGGCGGCGCTCTTCAGCCCCGCGCCGAAACCCGTCTCCGGCGCCAGGTCGCTCATGGTGTTGGTGGGCTCGAGGATCCCAGCAGCTTCGTTGTTGGTGATACTCATCTGGTTGAAGGGCCCGACGATCTTGCTGAACGCACTCAACAACAGGTTCAACACCGAGTCGACCGAGCCGATTTTGGCGCCGCCCGCCCCCGTCAGCGCCCCGGCAGCGGTTGCATCGCCGCCGGGGAAGAACCCCGAGCTGGGTATGGAGAAGAAGGCGGGGCAGTCGGAGACGCAGTGGATGCTGACGTCGGCGGGACCCTTGGCCCAGTTGCCCAGCATGTCGCGGACCAGCAGGGAGGCATCGCCGCTTTCGGTGGCGTCGGTGTCATTGATGTAGTTCACGGCGCCGGCAGGCTCGTCGGGACCGATATAGACGGTGAACGTGCCGTCGGGGTTAACCGCCAGACCGTGACCGAGCTCGATGCTCTGCTTGGTCTGGGCCGTCAAGGCGGTGATCGCCTCGGTGCTGATCGACAGATTCTCGGTCGCCCCGCCGAGGGTGCCGGTGAGCGCGTAGGTCGCGCCGGGGGCAAGGCCGGCGGTCACGTGGTAGTAAATGTCGGGCGTGAAGAAATCGAAGTACTGGCGCGAGTCAGCAGCGTCGCCGGCCACCGCCTCGGGCGACTGAAAGAAGACGCCATTGAACAGCTCGGTGACTCGGGAGATCCCGCTCATCAGCAGTTCGTAGTTGGTGTTCTGCAGCATCGTCGTCAGCACGCCGTCGCTGCCCGGTGGCGCGTACGACAGGGCTGCGTCGTGCGCCACCGCCTGCTGCATGGCGTTCACGAGATCGTCGAACGCCGGCTGCCACGAGCTCTCCGACGTCGTCAACGACACCGCGGTCAGCGCACCGGTGCTGGAATGCGGTGCGGCACCAGCCAGCCCAGCCAGCCCAGCCAGCCCGGCCAGCATTGTCATCACGATGCCCGCCGCGCAGCCGGACACGCCGCACGGGGTCGGCCGCCGCATGGTTACCGCCTCGTCACCATTGGTGGTATCCATGCCGCAGCCGGATTCTCCTCGCCGCCGAAGTCAGCGCTGGTAGTCGTCGTCGGGTGAGGGGACAGCGTGTTGCTGTTCGAGCAGGTCGGCGGTGTCGGCCTCCGCGTCCGTGGCGATGTCTTCGCAGATCAGGTCGGTGTCGTCGTCGTCAAAGTCTTCGTCGACGGGCAGCGCCTGCTCGGCGAGGTCGGTGTCACTGGCTTCGGCATCGGAGTCGGTCATGGCTGCCTCCATCTCTACGATCGTGACCAGCGTGCACCAACCAGTGTGCACCGGTGGCGGCAACGCCGAGATTACTCAGCAGGAAGGTACGGTCGTGCTATGAGTTCGCAGCAGTTCGAGGTCGTCATCGTCGGAGCGGGCTTCGCCGGCATGGGCGCCGCCATTGCACTCAAGCGGCTCGGGTTCGACGACATCGCAATCCTGGACCGTGAGGACGACCTGGGCGGAGCCTGGCACGTCAACCGCTACCCGGGCCTGGCCGTCGACATCCCGTCGTCCACCTATTCGTACTGGTTCGAACCCAACCCATACTGGTCGCGGCTGTTCGCGACCGGCCCGGAAATCAAGCGCTACGCCGACCACGTCGCCGACAAATACGACGTGCGCCGCCACATGCGGTTCAACACAACCGTCGAGGGCGCCCGCTGGGACACCGAAGAGCGGCGCTGGCAGGTCACGCTGGCCGACGGCGACACACTGAACGCCCGCTACCTGATCACCGCCACCGGCTTCCTGTCGCAGCCGCGCAACCCGGATATCCCGGGAATCGCCGGCTTCGCCGGCAAGGTCATCCACTCTACGGCCTGGGACGACAGCTACGACTTCGCCGGCCGCAACGTCGGATTGATCGGCACCGGGGCCACGGCGATTCAGCTGATCCCCGAGCTGGCCAAGACGGTTGCCGACCTGACCGTCTACCAGCGCACCGCAATCTGGGTGGCACCCAAGCTGGACTTTCGCATCGCACCCGTCGTACAGCGGCTCTTCGCCCGGGTGCCGCTCACCCAACGCGCCCTGCGTTGGGTGACCGACAACTTGCTCGAGTTCATGACGTTGACCGCCGTGCTCAATTACCGCTACTTCCGGCGGCTGTCGATCGCTGCCATGGACCTGTGCAAGATTCACCGATTCGTGCAGGTCCGCGAGAAGGATCTGCGGGCCCAACTCACCCCCGACTACGACATCGGATGCAAACGGCCCAGCTGGTCCAACGACTACTACCGCAGCTTCACCAAGCCGCATGTGCACCTGCAGACCGCCGGGATCGACCGGATCGAACCGGACGGCATCATCACCAACGACGGGAAGAAAACCGTCATCGACACGCTGGTGCTGGCCACCGGCTTCGACCTGTGGGACGCTAACTTCCCCGCCATCGAGATCATCGGCCGCCACGGCCGAAACCTCGGAAAGTGGTGGCGGGAGAACAGATTCCAGGCGTATCAGGGCATGTCGATGCCGCTGTTCCCCAACCTCCTGAGCCTGGCCAGCCCGTATGGATTCTCCGGACTGTCGTTTTTCAACACCATGGAATACCAGATGCGGCACATCGATCGGCTATTCGGCGAGGTGAAGCGCAGGGGCGCGACCGTGTTCGAGGTCACCGAAGAGGCCAACGCAAGATTTTTGGACCGGATGACGCGCCATCTGGACAGCTCGGTGTTCTACGCGGGAGACTGCGCCACATCACGGTCGTACTACTTCAACCACAGCGGGGAGGCGACCCTGCTGCGCCCCACTTCGGTGCGCGATGCGGTTCGGGACGGGTCGCGGTTCGCGCTGAGCGACTACCGCATCGCCTGACGGCGAAGCTCCGGTTGGCGGGCGTCGAGGGCACGAGTTTTGTGGAGACTGACCACCGTAGTGAGGGCCAGGGTCGCCGCGATGACACCGAGGCTGATTGAGACCGGAATCTCGGGCAGGTCAAACGGCTTGCCACCGTTGATGAACGACAACTCGTTGTCACGCAACGCCTCGACGATCATCTCGGCCCCGATAAACACCAAGATGATCGCGAGTCCTTTCGATAGGTACACCAACCGGTGGAGGAGCTCGCCGAGCAGGAAGTACAACTGCCGCAGGCCCATCAAGGCAAACACGTTGGTGGCGAACACCAAGTACGGCTGCCGGGTGAGTCCGTAGATGGCCGGGATGGAGTCCAGCGCGAAAACCAAGTCGGTGGTGCCCAGTGCGAGGATGACCAGAAACATCGGCGTTATCAACCGTGTGCCGCCGCCTTTGACGTAGAACTTGAGGCCGTCCCAGGTGTCGGTGGTGTTCAGGTAGCGCCGAGCTAACCGCACCACCGTGTTCTCCGCGTCGTCCTCGCGCTTGGAATCGCGAAGCAGGTTGACGGCAACCCACACCAAGAATCCCCCGAAGATGTAGAAGGCCCACGAGAACCGGTCGATGGCCACCGCGCCGACCGCGATGAGCATGCCGCGAAACACCAACGCCAACACTATCCCGACCATCAGCGCTTGCTGCTGATAGGCTTTCGGCACCTTGAAGCTCGTCATGATGATCAGGAACACGAACAGGTTGTCCACGGACAGGCTGTACTCGGTGAGCCATCCCGCGAAGAACCGCTGGCCGTTTGTTTCGCCGTAGGCCGACCAGACCCAGACTCCGAAGGCCACCGCCCCCCCGACAGAGACCGACAGCGCGGCCACGCACTCACGCACCGTGGGCTCATGTGGCCGACGGCCGATGACCAGCAGGTCGAACAACAACACACCAGTCGTGACGACCAGGGTGATCGACCACTCGAGCGTAGGAACATTCATCCGCAGGCCTCGGGCCTTCACGCAACGCCTAATTTCGCCGCCACACTGCCGGCCCTGTCTTCGAGTCTGCCAGGCCTGTCACGCCCAGGTGGCGTCAGCGTCGATGACTAGCTGAAAGTTCACCCGACATTCATCTCACCGGCGATGGTCGAGGCTATTGCCCCAGCGGTGCCCGGTGGCGCTTGTCGTGCGGTGCCACTCCGTTGACGCCGCCGATGGTTGCTGCGTAGCTGCCCACCGCGAATGCCACCCCGGAGCCCATGACGCCCAACGCGTCGGAATTGATGTTGTCGACGGTGTCACGGGCACCGTGGTAGTTCGGGTCGAATGGGGCACCGGGCGTACCGCCCCACAGCCGGGCCTGCGTGTTGGACTTCTGCTGGGAAGCGCCGGTGGTCATACCGCCGATCGGCACCCCGGCCACCAGAAACGGGCTGTAGTCGGTGTCGGCGCTCAGCGGCATGTCGGCAGGGCGCCTGCCGGCCAGGTTGAGATAGCCGGCCAGGATGCGTTCGATGCCGGCCGACCCGGCCGGCACGTCTTCGGGCGCTATTTGCTGGTCCGGGCCTCGGCTGGGCGCAGCGGACTGGTCGCCGTCGTAGGTGAAGAAGCCGGCGTTCGGCGAACCGAGCATGTCGAAATTCAGATACAGCGCGATGTCGTTGAGTTGGCCGCGGTCCAAACCGAACACGTAGTCGCTGGAGCCACCCAGCCCCTGCTCTTCACCGCCCCAGAACGCGAACCGCACCGCGTTGGTCACCGGCGGCGACGGCCCCAGTTGCAACGCGGTTTCCAGCACCGCCGCCACCCCGGACCCGTCGTCGTTGATGCCGGGACTGGCGGGCACGCTGTCCAGGTGCGCACCCGCCATCACCACGTCGTGTGTGGACCCGGTTTTCGTCTGCGCCAGCACGTTTCGTGAGGTGTTCTTGACGGTCGTCTCATCGAGGACGAGCTTGACCGGTGCTGCGGCGCGGCGAAGCGCAGTGTCGCCGTCGCGCCCCACCACCGCGACCGGCAGTATCAACTGGTCGTAGTAACCGGGCGGAAACAACCCCGGCGGGGCACCCATCTTGCTTGGCAGGCTGACCACGATCAGTGCCGCCGGTCCGCGGGCCAAGACGGCGTTCTGTTTATCGACCACCGAGCAGCCCGTGTCGTCGGTGACGGCGATCGCGCCCCGGGGTATGCCGGCCGGGTAGTCGCCGGCAGCACAGCCGGCCGGTCTGGCCGGCCGGACCACCTGGCCGGTTATCCCGCCCGGCGGTGTCCGCACCAGCAAGGAGGCCTGGTCGACTGGGTAGTTGACGCCGCCCACCGTCAGGGTGGGCTTACCCGGCGAAGTGGTGACCACCCGGGTGAACTGCGATGTGGTCACGTCGAAGCCCTTGCCGCGCAGTACTTTCGAAACATAGTCGACGCTGGCGTCAAAGCCCGCCGTACCGTCGGCACGGTTTGCGTTGTTGGCGTTGGCGATGTCGCCCAGGGCACGCAGATGGTTGAGCATCGCGTCCACGGTCACCTGGTCGGCCAGCCGGTCGGCCAAGTGACCCGACGCACCGGGCTGCGACGACTGGGACGGCGGCCCCGTCGAGCAACCCGCCAGCAGCCCGGCCACCGCCAGCAGCGCTAGCAGCGCCGAGCTGACCTCACTGGGCCGTATCACGGCCTGCTGACCAGGTGCCGGGTGCGGTCCTCGCGGATCGGAATACCGTTGCGGCCACTAAGATCCTGGGCGTACAGCCCGGTCGCGTAGGCGACGCCGGCACCGTTGATACCCAACTCGGCGCGGTCGACGTGCTCGATGGTGTCGCTTTTCTTGTGGTAGTTCGGGTCGAACGGCTCATCGGCGGTGCCACCCCACAATTTTGCCTCTTCGGCGGACTTCTTGGCCTCCGCACCGGAGAACAATCCGCCTGACGGAACGCCCGCCAGAGTGAACCCGTCGTAGTCCGAGCGACCGTCGAACGCGGTATCCTGAGCGGTCTTGCCGGCCGATTTCAGATAGGCGACCAGCGTGCGTTCGATGCCGGCGGAGCCTTCCGGCACCACCGGCTGGCCACGTTTGTCCACCTCCAGCGAGAGGTTCCCGTCGTAGGTGAAGTATCCGGGGTTGGGCGAGCCGAGCATGTCGAAGTTCATGTACAGCGCGATGTCGGTGAGCGCGTTGACATCCAGTGACTCGATGTACTTCATCGACCCGATCAGGCCCTCCTCCTCGGCACCCCAGAAACCGAACCGAACCGCGTTGGCCACCTGCGGTGAGCTCCCCAGCTGCACCGCTGTTTCCAGCAAAGCGGCCACACCGGAGCCGTTGTCGTTGATGCCCGGTCCCTCCGGGACGCTGTCCAGGTGAGCGCCGATCATCACCACGTTCTCCGTCGAGCCGGTCTTGGTCTGCGCGATGACATTGCGGGACGGGATGTTGTCGGTGTGCGCGTCGAGCTTCACCGTGGCGCTGCCGTGCTTGGCGCGCAGCAGCGCCCCGTCGGACTTGGTCACGCTCACCACCGGGATCTTGACCTCGGTCTTCTCCCCCAGTGAGCCCCCCATCCTGTCCTCGTTGACGTTGTCGGCGACGATCAGTGCCGCCGCGCCGCGTTCGACGACGACGGCCTCCTTGTCTTTGAATGGGCAGGTGCCGCGGTCCACCAACACCACCGCGCCTTGCACCGGCAGTCCGTCGTAGTCCGAGGTGCTGCATCCCGGACTGTCGTCGGCCGGCGCAGCCACCAACGGACCGCTCACCCCGTCCGGTCCGGTACCGAGGCTATACATCAGCGCGCGCGCCTCCAGCGTCACGGCGTCGATGCTCACCGACCCCTTTTCGGCTTTGAACACCCGCGCGGTGAACTCCTGGGTTTTCACGTCGAAGCCGTGATCTCGCAACGTGTTGACCACGTAGTCGACGCTGGCATCGTAGCCGGGGGTGCCCACCGCGCGGGTGTCACCGTTGGCGTCGGCAATGTCCTGCAGCTTTTGCAGGTGCGCCATCATCGCGTCGGAGGTGACCTTGCCGCGCAGTTGGTTGGCGAATTCCGTCGCAGCGGCCTTCTCCGGTTCGGAGCCCTTCGGTGCGTAGCCGCACCCGCCGCCGAGCAGCGCAACGGCCAAGACGACACCGAGCATCTTGCGGTTCACCGCGCCTACGTTAGCCGCTGACCGCGTCGGAACCCGTCAGGGGCAGCACTGCGGTGCCCGGTTGAGAGACGGATTCACGACAACGCCATCGGTTCTACTGCGCTGCGGTGAGTTCCCGGGCTTGAAAACCGGGGCCAGCCCACCCACCGGCCAGCTACAACTCCGGGCTGGAAGCCTGCGCCCAGAACCGCTTCGGGATCCGCCCGGCGCGCCGCGCCAGGTATCCGGCGGTAACAGCCGCCGCCATCGCGGCGGCCATCGCCGGCGGGTCGGCGGCCCGGGTCACCGCGGTGGCCAGCAGCACCGCGTCGCAACCGAGCTCCATGGCCCACGCGGCGTCGCTGGCGGTCCCGATTCCGGCGTCCAGCACGACAGGAACGCCGGCGGCCTCGACGATGATCTCGATGTTGTGCGGGTTGGCGATCCCCAACCCGGTCCCGATCGGTGAACCCAACGGCATCACCGCCGCACAACCGGCCTCCTCGAGCCGCCGAGCCAACACCGGGTCGTCGTTGGTGTACGGCAGCACCACGAATCCGTCATCCACTAACTGCTCGGCAGCCCGCACCAATTCGACACCGTCGGGCAGCAGTGTTCGTTCGTCGCCGATCACCTCCAGCTTGACCCACTCGGTGCCCAGCGCCTCCCGGGCCAGCTGCGCGGTCAGCACCGCCTCGGCTGCGCTG
The DNA here is from genome assembly GCF_057473765.1 of Mycobacterium sp. TH-M106. Taxonomy (NCBI): domain Bacteria; kingdom Bacillati; phylum Actinomycetota; class Actinomycetes; order Mycobacteriales; family Mycobacteriaceae; genus Mycobacterium; species Mycobacterium sp. TH-M106. The sequence goes on from NZ_JBYCLE010000422.1 coordinate 7,862, forward strand.
CGACAACCCGCGGTGTTGGGCAGCGGCGTGATGCCCAGCCGGCGCAGAAGGTCCAGCATCCCGGTACCGCCGTCGGCGTCGACACGGCGCATCGCCACCGTCGTCAGCTCGGTGCCCGACGCCACCAGCGCCTGCTCCAGCACCGCCAGGTTCTGCGCGCCGCCGGTGCCCATGATCAGCCGCGAACTGAACTCGCGCCCGGCGATGGTCAGTTTGCTGTCGATGCCGTCAGCCACCTTGCACCGCCGTCACCACCTCAAGCCGCACGCCGTCGGAGAGCGTTGTGGCCCAACCTGACCGCGGCAGCACCGCCTGGTCCATCGCCACCGCGATTCCGCGATCCGGGTAGCCCATCGACGCCAGCAGCCCGGCGACAGTGGTCGCATCGTCGACGTGGATCTGTTCGTCGTTGACCACAACGATCATCGCACTCCCACCGGAAGTAGTTCGGACACAATCTGTTCGGCGGTCAGCGGTGCCAGCAGGAAGCCGCTGCGGCCGTGACCGGCCGCGACCAGGGTGCGCGAGTCCAGGCGTTGTACCAGCGGCAGGTTGTCCGGTGTCGTCGGGCGTAGCCCGGCGGCGCACTCGGCCAACTCGTACTCACCGAGCGCCGGCACCAGGGTGCAGGCGTCGTCGAGCAGGTCACGCACACCCGACACCACCGGGGCGGTGTCGCGGCCGTGCTCATACTGGGTGGCGCCGACCACCACCCCGTCGGAGCGCGGCACCAGGTATACCTGCCGCCCATGCACCCGGGCGCGAATCACCCGTTGCGGTGCCGGCATGCAGCCCTTGCGCCAGCGCAGCCGCAGCACCTCGCCCTTCACCGGACGGATCGGCAGGCCCGGCCAGAGCGTCGGGGCGTCGATGCCGTTGGCGATCACCACCGCATCAGCGGCGCAAACATCCGGGTCGGCGAGATCGTCCACCGGGCCGGCCCAGCTCACCCCGAGCCGCTCGCACGCCGCGGCCAACGCGGTGAGCACCGCACGGTTGTCCACCGCCAACTCGGTGGGGGCGCGAAAGCCGTGCCGGACACCGGCGGCCAGCAGCGGCTCGACGTCCCGAACCGCTGACTCCCAGACCACCGGATGGCCCTGTGCCGACAGCCAGTCGGCGACCGTACGCAGATCGGCGACGTCAGCTCGGTCAACCGCCACTACCAGCGACTCACGGGCGGTGACCACCTGTGGCGGCAGCACGTTCAGCACGTCATGCCAGCACTGCAGCGACTGCAGACCCAGCCGCAGCAGCCGATCCTCACCGGGCCAACCTTCGCTGTGCGGCGCCAGCATGCCGCCGGCCACCCAGGAAGCGCCGTACTCGCCGATGCGGTGCACCCGCACCGACCACCCCGCGAGGGCCGCCCGGCGTGCCACCGACAACCCGATGACCCCGCCGCCGATGACAGCCAGCGACCCCAGCGAGGATTCGGGCATTTCCTGCTCCCTGACGCTAACCTTCCATACCAGCCAACCACGCTAGCCGCTACGGTCGCGGTGTGCACGAAGCCCATCTCGCTCGGCTGGCTCAGGCACTGCTTTACCTGTGCACCGACGCCCGCCGGGAACGCGGCGACCTGGCGGAGTTCGCCGATGCGGCGCTGGCCGGCGGTGTCGACATCATCCAGCTGCGCGACAAGGGCTCGGCGGGCGAACAGCGATTCGGCCCGCTGGAGGCCCGCGACGAGCTGGCGGCGCTGGAGATCCTCGCCGGAGCGGCCCGCCGGCACGGCGCGCTGCTGGCGGTCAACGACCGCGCCGACATCGCCCGCGTCGCCGGCGCCGACGTGCTGCACCTGGGGCAGCGCGATCTGCCGCTGCCCGCGGCCCGGGAGATCCTCGGGCCCGACCCCTTGATCGGTTGCTCGGCCCACGACCACGACCAGGTGGCCGACGCCGCCTGCGGGCCCGCCGACTATTTCTGCGCCGGTCCGTGTTGGCCCACCCCCACCAAGCCCGGCCGGCCCGCATCCGGCCTGGACCTGCTGCGCACGGCGGCCGACCTGGCCGGCGGCGTCGACGCCGGCGGCAAGCCGTGGTTCGCGATCGGCGGTATCGACGCACGACGACTGCCGCAGGTATTGGCCGCCGGCGCCCGCCGGGTGGTGGTGGTGCGCGCAATCACCGCCGCCGAGGATCCGCGGGCCGCGGCCGCTGTGCTCCGTTCGGCGCTCGCAGCAGCGAACTGAGGCGACGCAGCCGCGGCCAGCTGGCAGCGAACCCGGGATGCAGCCGCAGTCCGGCCACTGCGTCCTCGCCGACCCAGCGCAGCTCGGTGCTCTCCCCGTTGGGCACCAGGGGCAGCAACTCGGCGGCGTCGGCAGCGTCGGCGGCGTCGGCCAGGTCGGCGACCACCGTCGTGTAGGTCCAATCGGTGCCGCTGGCAGTGGGGGTGATCGCGGTGATCACAGCGGCCCGGACGACGATCCGCTCGACGGGCAGGCCGGCTTCCTCGTGGGCTTCGCGGACCGCGGCCTGCTCGGCGGTCTCGTGGCTGTCCCGGGCGCCGCCCGGCAACGCCCAGGTGCCGCCCTGATGACTCCACCAGGCCCGGTGCTGCAGCAACACCACCGGAGTGCCGTCGGGTTGCGACGCCCGCAGCAGGATCCCCGCCGCGCCGTGCCGGCCCCAGTAGCGAACACCGGCTTCGGAGAACGCCCATCCGTCACCGTCACCGCGCACGCGTTCAGGATAAGCGCGACGCTCCGTGCCGCATCACGCAAGCTCTTAGACTTCGCTTATACAGTTGGTGAGACGACCAACCGCATGATGGAGTCGGAACAGACATGACCGTTGAGTTGGCGCACCCGTCAACCGAGCCACTGGGTGCGCGGGCGCCGACCGAATTGACCCGCCCACGCTGGTGGTTCTTCACCACCACTCCCGGGCGGATACTGACGATCGGCGTCATCCTGGCCATCCTCGGCGGAGCCAGCGCGTTCGCGACCGCGACCACGATCAACGACCGGCAGAACACGCTGACCACAGTGCTCAACCACACCGAGCCGCTGGCGTACGCCGCCGGGCAGCTCTCCACGACGCTGTCGATCGCCGACGCCGCGGCGGCCACCGCGTTCATCGCCCAGGCCGAACCCCACGCCGTGCGGGCCCGCTATGAGCAGGCCATCACCGACGCCGCGGTCGCGGTGACCCAGGCGTCCAGCGGGCTGACCGACGAACCGCTGGTGCAACTGCTGGGGCAAATCAACGCCGAACTTGCCATTTACACCGGCCTGATCGAGATCGCACGCACCAACAACAGGGCGGGTAACCCCGTCGGGTCGTCGTACCTGTCGGAGGCCTCGGCGCTGATGCAGCGCACCATCCTGCCAGACGCCCAACAGCTCTACCAGGCGACTTCGGCGCGAGTGGACACCGAAACCACCGCGTCGACCCAGGTGCCCGCCCCGGTGATCGTCGTCGTGGTGACGACCGTACTGTTCGGCGCGTTCGTGCACCGCTGGTTGTCCCGGCGCACCCGCCGGCGAATCAACCCCGGACTGGTCGCGGGCGGGCTGGCGATTGCGCTGATGGTGATCTGGGTCGGCACCGTCCTGGTGATCTCCACCAGCGGCAGCCGAGCGGCCAAAGACACCGCGGCCGACTCCTTGAAGGCCGTCACCAACCTGGCGATCACCGCCCAGCAGGCGCGCGCCGACGAAACGCTGTCGCTGATCCGACGCGGTGACGAGGGGATTCGCAAACAGACTTTCTACCAGCGCATCGACACCATGCAAGAACATCTGACCGAGTACCTGGCCCGCGCCAATGCCGTCGACAAAGCCGACCTGGCCGATGCCGGCCAGTTGTTGACTCAGTGGCGAAAGGCCAACGACCGGATCAACTCCTACATCGTGGTCGGCAACTATCAGGCCGCCACCCAAGTGGCGCTGGGCAGTAGTGACGGCGACTCCACACCCGCTTTCGACCAACTGGACGACGCGTTGGTCAAGGCCATGCAGCAAAGCCGCAACCAACTGCGCAATGACATCCTCAACGCGCTGCGGGTGCTGTCGGTGGCCCCGGTCGGCGGTGCGGCGCTCAGCGTCGGCGCCGCGGTCGCGGTGGCGCTGGGGTTGTGGCCGCGTCTGAACGAGTACAAATAACGAGTACAAATGGTGCGTACATGATGGCTCGCTCTACCCGGTTCCTGTGCACCGCGCTCGGCGCGGTGGTCGTGCTCGCCGGCCTGGCCGGCTCAGCCGGATGTGGCCAGCCCGAGTTCCTCACGAAGACAGCAGCTCCGACACTGCCCCCACCCACCCCGGCGGGAATGACCGAACTGCCGCCGGAACCGCCACGCCCCCCCGACCCGGAGGCAGATGACTGCGACCGCACCGCCAGCCTGCGCCCGTTCACCAACCGGGCTCAGGCCGACGCCGCCGTGGCCGGTATCCGCGACCGAGGTCGGCTGATCGTCGGGCTGGACATCGGCAGCAACCTGTTCAGCTTCCGCGACCCGATCACCGGTGAGATCACCGGTTTCGACGTCGACATCGCCGGCGAGGTGGCACGCGACATCTTCGGCACCCCCTCCCGGGTCGAGTATCGGATCCTGTCGTCGGCGCAACGCATCGAGGCCCTGCAGAAAGCGCAAGTCGACATCGTGGTCAAGACCATGAGCATCACCTGTCGCCGGCGCAAGCTGGTGAACTTCTCCACGGTGTACCTCACCAGCACGCAACGCATCCTGGTGGGTCGCGACTCGGCGATCCGAGCGGCTTCCGACCTGTCCGGCAAAAAGGTTTGCGTCGCGGAGGGCACCACCTCGCTGCGGCGGATCCGGCAGGTCACACCTGCACCGGTCATCGTGTCGGTGGTGAACTGGGCCGACTGCCTGGTCGCGCTGCAGCAGCGTGAGGTCGACGCCGTCAGCACCGACGATGCCATCCTGGCCGGGCTGATGTCGCAGGATCCGGGTCTCCACATCGTCGGGCCGAGCATGGGCGAGGAGCCCTACGGCATCGGGATCAACCTGGAAAACACCGGCCTGGTCCGGTTCGTCAATGGCACACTGGAACGGATCCGCCGCGATGGCACCTGGAACACGCTGTACCGCAAGTGGTTGACGGTGCTCGGCCCGGCCCCCCCGCCGCCCGCCCCGAAGTATCTGGAGCGGTGAGCTATGGCTGAGCAAGAGCCGGAGCAGGACGTGGGACCGCCGACCCAACCGGCGGACGTGTTGGCGGAATCGGAGTCGATCCACCGCCCGATGGCCACCCAGGCGATTTTTCGCCCGCACACCGGTGAGGACTCCGAAACCGTCGACAGCGACGCTGCCGAGGCGCAGGGGCAGACCGCGATAACCCGCGCTGGGGCGCCGAGTCGCCGACTGGGCGGCGGCATGGTGGAGGTCCCCCGGGTGCCCGACATCGATCCGTTTGCGGCACTGATGACCGACCCGGTGGTGGCCGAATCGAAGCGGTTCTGCTGGAACTGCGGTCGCCCGGTGGGCCGGTCCAGCTCGGACCGCCCAACGGCATCGGAAGGCTGGTGCCCGCACTGCGGCAGCCCGTATTCGTTTCTGCCGCAGCTGAAGCCGGGCGACATGGTGGCCGGCCAGTACGAGATCAAAGGCTGCGTCGCCCACGGCGGACTGGGCTGGGTCTACTTGGCGGTCGACCACAACGTCAACGAGCGCCCGGTGGTGCTCAAAGGTCTGGTTCATTCCCGTGACGCCGAGGCCCAGGCAATCGCGATGACAGAACGGCAGTTCCTCGCCGAGGTGACGCACCCGGGGATCGTGAAGATCTACAACTTCGTGCAGCACCCGGACTCGCACGGCGACCCGGTCGGCTACATCGTGATGGAATACGTCGGCGGCCAGTCCCTCAAGGAAGTCAAGGGCGGCAAGCTGACGGTCGCGCAGGCGATCGCCTACATGCTGGAAATCCTGCCCGCGCTGGGTTATCTGCATTCCATCGGTTTGGTCTACAACGACCTGAAGCCGGAGAACGTCATGCTCACCGAGGAGCAGTTGAAGCTGATCGACCTCGGTGCGGTGTCCCGAATCAACTCGTTCGGTTACCTCTACGGCACACCCGGCTACCAGGCACCGGACATCGTCCGGACCGGACCGACCGTGGCCACCGACATCTACACGGTGGGCCGCACGTTAGCCGCGCTGACACTGAAGCTGCGCACCCGCAACGGCCGCTACGTCGACGGCCTACCCGACGACGACCCCACCCTGAAGACCTACGACTCATACGCACGGCTGCTGCGGCGGGCCATCGACCCCGACCCGCGGCGGCGCTTCACCTCGGCCGAGGAGATGGCCGGGCAGTTGATGGGAGTGCTGCGCGAGGTGGTGGCAGCCGACACCGGGGTGCCTCGTCCCGGACTGTCCACGGTCTTCACCCGCTCCCGCTCCACGTTCGGGGTGGATCTGCTGGTCGCGCACACCGACGTTTACCAGGACGGTCAGGTGCATTCGCAGAAGCTGACCGCCGCCGAGATCGTCGGCGCGTTGCAGGTGCCGCTCGTCGACCCGTCCGACGTCGCCGCGCCGGTGCTCTCCGCGACCGAGCTGTCCGAACCGGTACAGACACTGGATTCGCTGCGCGCCGTCCGCCACGGTGCACTAGACACCGAGGGCATCGACTTGCAGCAGTCGATCGAGTTGCCGTTGACCGAGGTGCGCGCCCTGCTGGACCTCGGCAATGTGAGCAAGGCCATTCAAAAACTCGACGATCTAGCCGAGCAGGTCGGCTGGCGGTGGCGGCTGGTGTGGTTCCGCGGCGTCGCCGAACTGCTCACCGCCGACTACGACTCGGCCCGTAAGCACTTCACCGAGGTGCTGGACATGTTCCCCGGTGAGCTGGCCCCCAAGATGGCCTTGGCCGCCACCGCTGAGCTGGCCGGCACCACCGACGAGCCCCCCTTTTATCAGACCGTGTGGAACACCGACAATGGTGTGATCTCGGCGGCCTTCGGGCTGGCCCGGGCCTTGTCGGTGGAAGGGGACCGAGACGCCGCGGTGCGCACGCTCGACGAAGTGCCGGCTACCTCCCGGCATTTCACCACCGCGCGGCTGACGAGCGCGGTGACGCTGATGTCCGGGCATTCGCCGAGCGAGATCACCGAGGAGCAGATCCGTGACGCCGCACGCCGGGTGGAAGCACTGCCGGAGACCGAGCCGCGGGTGCTGCAGATCCGCGCGCTGGTGCTGGGCGCCGCGCTGGACTGGCTGACCGAAAATGACGCCAGCACCAACCACATCCTCGGCTTCCCGTTCACCGAGCACGGGCTGCGGCTCGGTGTCGAGGCGGCGCTGCGCGGCCTGGCCCGGCTGGCGCCCACCCAGGCACATCGCTACGCGCTGGTCGACATGGCCAATGCAGTGCGGCCCACATCGGCGTTCTAGGTCCGAAGTTGCGACGGTGTTGCGCGTCACTGATCTTGCCGGATGGTGGCGTCATTGCCGTTGAGGCTGGTTCGGGTGTGATTTGGCCCCGCCCGATGGTGTCGGGCGGGGCTGTCGGTGGTCACGGTGTCGTGGGGGTTGTCAAGGTGTCGCAGGCTGGATGTCGTGATCCGGGGCGATCCGTAGGTATCCCGATGTTTGACGAACAGATAGGCGATGCTGGCCACCAAGGCTTTTCGGTGTTTCCGGCGCGCCGAACTATCGCCCTGGCGCGACTTGTAAAACCACGCCTACGACACGCTGGTTTGCGTCTGATCTGACCCTGATTTTTCAGCCGACTATGGACTGAGGGCCGCGTCGTAACGCGGAAGTGCCCTTCCTGCAAGGGATAATCGTGTTGATTGAAGTCGACGATGATCCCAGGGAAAG
>NZ_JBYCLE010000423.1:0-21948 GCF_057473765.1 Mycobacterium sp. TH-M106
AGCCGCCGGTCGCGGCGAACTTGACCCAGTCGGCGCCGGCCCGGATCTCCTGGCGGACCCGGGTACGGATCTCGTCGCAGCCGTCGGCCGCTGCCAGCTCCAGCGGTCGCACCGTGCCCAGCCTGCCCTGATACTGGTCGGCCAGCAGTCCGCTGAAGTCGCCGTGGCCGCCGCGGGCGGAGATCATATGCGGGGCTACCACCATCCGGGGGCCCGCAACGATGCCGGCGGCCACCGCGTCGCGCAGGTCGATGGTCGGGTAGTCGAGGTCTCCGCAGCCCAAGTCGCGTACGGTGGTGAACCCGTTCATCAGCAACGCCCGCAGCACCGGCAGTGCCTTCAACGCCTTTGCGGTGCCCGAGTCGGCGGCCAGAGCCGGGCCGACCGGCGGAATCACCGTGACGTGGGTGTGGCAGTCGATGAACCCCGGCGTCAGCGTGTGCCCAGGCAGGTCCACCACCCGTGCGCCGGCAGGCGCCTCGATCGTCGTGGCGACCTGCTGAATCCGGTCTCCGACGACAAGCACTTGGCGCGGTGGCGCGTCGTCCGAAGTCCCGTCCCAGACGTTCGCGCCGGTGATCACGGTTGCTGTCATCGCTGCACCATCGCTCAAGGACCTCCCGCCACCTCGCGCTCGCCGACTGTCCGGCGTTCAGATCCACGTTAACGCGCGGAAAAGGTGGAGAAGGGGCTCGGCTGGCTAGGCTGATGTCGACCTCGGCGCGGCAGCGACTACCGTCGCAGAAATGCAAACCAATGACGCGGTCACCGTCGAGGTGGCGGCCGACGGTGCCCGCGGTTCGATCACGCTGAACCGCCCGGAGAAGCTCAACCCGCTGAGCACCCGGACGCTCAACGAACTGAGTGCAGCGGCCCGCTGGTTCGACTCCCGGCCCGAGGTGAAGGTCGTCGTCGTCGGCGGCAAGGGCCGGGCTTTCTCGGCGGGTGCCGACCTGGCAGTGTTCGCCGACGCCGCCGAAGGTGCCCGCACGATGCGGGAGGACGCCGACGCCGGCCGCCGGATGGCCGACGCCCTGGAGGCGATGCGCGCGGTGACGATCGCACGGCTGCACGGCCACTGCGTCGGCGGCGGGTTGGTGCTGGCCGCTGCGTGCGACCTGCGGGTGGCCGCCGACACCACCCGCTTCTCGATACCCGAGGTGGATCTCGGCATCCCGCTGGCGTGGGGCGGAATCCCTCGGCTGGTGCGCGAGATCGGGCCGGCGCTGACCAAGGAGCTGGTGATGACCTGCCGGCCGTTCGGGCCCGACGAGGCGAAGGCGGCAGGCTTCCTCAACCGGGTGGTACCGGCCGCCGACCTCGACGACGAGGTCGAACGGCTGGCCGGCGAGTTACTCACCAAGTCGGCGCTTACCCTTGCTCTGACCAAACGGCACACCAATGCGGTGACCGAAGGGATGGTCGCAACCACGCGGAGCTGGAGCGACGCCGACGTCCTCGTCACGGCACTGCACGATCCCGAATCACGCGACGCCACGGTGGCCTACCTGGCCCGGGTGAGCCGGGTCGGTCGCTGAGCGATCCGGCGGAGGAGCACCGACATGACTGCAGCCGAACGCCCCACCACCGTTTGCGAGGCGTTCCAGCGCACCGCGGAGATCGACCCGGACGCGGTTGCGTTGCGTACGGTGGGCGGCGCGCAGACACTCACCTGGCGTGACTACGCCGCTCAGGTGCGCCAGGTAGCGGCCGGGCTGGCGGGGCTCGGGGTGAAGCACGGTGACACGGTGTCGCTGATGATGGCCAACCGCGTCGAGTTCTATCCGCTGGAAGTCGGCGCCCAACACGTCGGCGCCACCTCGTTCTCGGTGTACAACACCCTGCCCGCCGGGGACTTGACCTACCTTTTCGGCAACGCCGGCACCAAGGTCGTCATCTGCGAAGAACAGTACGTCGACCGAATCCCGGCCAGCGGCGCCGCAATCGAGCACATCGTGTGCGTCGACGGCTCCCCCCAGGGCACCCTGTCCGTCGCAGATCTGCTCGCTGCCGGTGCCGACGACTTCGACTTCGAATCGGCCTGGCGTGCGGTGCAACCCGACGACGTCGTCACCCTCATCTACACGTCGGGCACCACCGGCCCGCCGAAAGGCGTGGAGATGACCCACGCCAACTTAATCTTCGAGGCATACGCGCTGCAGGACGTCCTCGGTATGCATTTCGGCGATCGGACCACCTCCTACCTGCCGTCGGCGCACATCGCCGACCGGGCGATGGCGCTATACAGCCAGGAGATGTTCGGCATTCAGGTCACCGTGGTGCCCGATCATCGTGCGGTCGCCGCTGCGCTTCGCGACACGCGGCCGACCATTTGGGCTGCGGTGCCGCGGGTATGGGAGAAACTCAAGGCAGCTATCGAGTTCGCCGCGGCACACGAGCCGGACGAGGACCTGCGGCAGGCGTCGCAGTGGGCGTTGGCGGTGGGCGCCAAGCGGACCGCCGCGCTGCTGGCTGGCGATCCGGTCCCCGACGATGTGGCGGCCGAGTGGGCAGTCGCCGACAAACTGGTGCTCTCGAAGATACGCGCCAAGGTGGGACTGGATCAGCTGCGGTGGGCGGTGTCGGGTGCGGCGCCGATTCCGAAGGAGATCCTGGGCTTCTTCGCCGGCATCGGTATCCCGATCTGCGAGGTGTGGGGCATGTCGGAGCTGAGTTGTGTTGCCGCGACCGCTCATCCACGCGATGCGCGGCTGGGCACCGTCGGCAAGTTGTTGCCGGGCCTTGAGGGCCGGATCGCCGACGACGGAGAATTTCTGGTTCGCGGCCCGCTGGTGATGCGAGGCTACCGCAGGGAGCCGGGCAAGACCGCCGCGGCGATCGACGCCGACGGCTGGCTGCACACCGGAGACATCCTGGAGCACGATGGTGACGGCTACCTGCGGGTGGTCGACCGCAAAAAGGAGCTGATCATCAACGCGGCGGGCAAGAACATGTCGCCGGCCAACATCGAAAGCGCCATCCTGGGCGCCTGCCCGCTGATCGGTGCGATGGCCACCATCGGTGACGCCCGGCCCTACAACACCGCGCTGATGGTGTTCGACGCCGACTCGGTGGGCCCGCAATCGGCTCAGCGCGGGCTTGCCGACGCGACACCGGCGGCGCTGGCAGCCGACCCGGAGGTGATCGCCGAGATCGCCGCCGGGGTGGCCTGCGGCAACGCCAGACTCTCGCGGGTCGAGCAGATCAAACGTTTCCGGGTGCTGCCCACCTTGTGGGAACCGGGCGGCGACGAGGTGACGCTGACCATGAAGCTCAAACGTTCACCGATCGCCCTCAAGTACTCCGCAGAGATCGATGAGCTCTACGCCGACGAGCCGGGTCCTGCGGTCCATGAGCCCAGACCTGCGAAGCCGACACCATCTGCATGATGGAGAACACCGTTGGGTCCACGGCACCAATGGTTTTCACCAGGATGGATCACGGCCCAGGCGAGCGAGCAACCGCGACTGCGCATCGGCGTCGTCGTCCACCGCGACCGGGGCGGCGAACATCCCAGAGGCGCTCAAGGCATCTGGATCGGCGGGGAGCCGCTCCAAAAACAGCGCGCACCATCCCGGATCCAACCAAGCGTCGGCATCAACCGCTTTGGCCAGGTCCCATGTGTGCACCAGCACGTCCTGGGTCAGGCGGGGTAACAGCTTCGCGATATCGAGCTGCGTTGCCGGGTTCGCTCCCACCGCCGGCACCTTCACGGTCCGTTGGAACAAGTCGGCCTCGGCCAACGTCCGTCGAATCCGGTCGAAAGTCAGCGCCCAGCGTCGTTGCTGGTCATCACGGGGGCGATCCGGTTTCAGCCCGAGCGGTCGCAGCAGGAGAACATCGTGAAAGCCGATGACGTGCTCCACGACGTCGCCGGCGTTCCAGCCGTCGCAGGGCGACGGCCACTCCCACCGGCTGTCGGCGGCGCGGACCGCATCACCGAATCGTCGGCACACCGCGAGGTGAAGATCGACCGCGTGCATATCGCTCATCATGCTCGGCAGGTTTGCGGCCAGAGCTCGAATAAGAGCATGCTACTTATGTAGCATAATTGTGCTACCATGGCGGAATGAAAACGGTAGGTATCCGCGAACTCCGGCAGAACGCGTCGCAGGTTATCGAAGCAGCGGCGAGTGGAGCAACGTTCCAGGTGACAAACCACGGTAGGCAGACCGGTGTGCTGATCGGTAGACAGCAACGCCCACGACGAGAGACAGGTGAGGAACGTGCGGGCGCCAGCCCCGAGCAGGTCATCGATTCGGGGGTGTACGACAGTCCGAAGCCGGCGAAGTACGAAGAGGAAATGCTGCGGCTCGTTCAGGATGGACGCGATCGGTCCGGCCGAGTCTGCGGCCGGTGAAGATCGACTTGGACACGAACCTGCTGATCCAGCGTCCGCAGTGGGAGCTTCTGCCGCCGGGGCGACATGAGTTGTTCGTGTCAGCGATCGCATTCGCGGAGTTCAGCGAAGGTACGGCGCACCCAGATCCAGAGGTTGCTGCTCGGGCAAGGGTGGATCTGGTCCGGCTCCGCGAGGCATACGGCGACGGTCTACCTTTTTCTCAGCGGGAAGCGGACGTCTATCGCGAACTGTGCGACATCATCGCCGCGCCCGGCCGTATCACCGGCGGACGGCGCAGGGTCGACGTCATGATCGCGGCGGTAGCAGTGGCCGACAACGCGGCGTTGGCGACCCGAAACCCGGCAGATTTCACCGGGTTGGAAACGGTGCTGCAGGTGATCGAGCTATGACCCGTGGATCACCAGCGAATCGGGTCACGGACTAGGGTGGCGGGTATGCCACTTTCCGGAGAATACGTACCGAGCACCTTGGGGTGGGCCCGCGAGCAAGCCGAGAAGTACATGGCCTCCGGGGGTGCCGAGGGCACCGAGATGAAGGGCAAGCCGGTCGTCCTGCTGACCACGATCGGGGCCAGGACCGGCAAACTCCGCAAGACCCCGCTGATGCGGGTCGAACACGCCGGCGAGTATGCCATCGTCGCATCGCTGGGTGGTGCTCCCAAGCACCCGGTCTGGTACTACAACGTCAAGAAAAATCCGCGGGTCGAATTGCAGGACGGCACCGTCACCGGGGATTACAACGCCCGCGAGGTCTTCGGTGACGAGAAGGCCATCTGGTGGGAGCGTGCGGTGGCGGCATGGCCGGACTACGCCAACTATCAGGCCAAGACCGAGCGGCAAATACCGGTCTTCGTGCTTACCCCGGTGCGCTGAACCGCCTGGCGGGTGACACCATAAATCGGTGTCCGCCGCATCGAGCCGAAATGCCAGCACGTGGCCGCTGTCGGCGGCCGACATCGACGCGGCGGCCAAGCGGATCGCCGGGGTGGTCGAGGTCACCCCGCTGCAACGAAGCGATCGGCTCTCGGCAGCCACCGGCGCCACGGTCTATCTCAAGCGGGAAGACCTGCAATCGGTGCGGTCCTACAAGCTGCGCGGCGCCTACAACCTGCTGGTGCAGCTGTCCGAGGCGGAGATCGCCGCGGGCGTGGTGTGTTCGTCGGCCGGCAACCACGCGCAGGGCTTTGCCTACGCGTGCCGGTCGTTGGGTATCCACGGCCGCGTCTACGTACCCGCCAAAACGCCCAGGCAAAAGCGAGACCGGATCCGTTACCACGGCGGGGAGTTCATCGAACTGATCGTGGGCGGAGCGACCTACGACCTGGCGGCCGAGGCGGCGTTGGCGGACGTCGCCCGCACTGGGGCAACGCTGGTGCCGCCGTTCGACGATCCTCGGGTGATCGCCGGCCAGGGCACCATCGCCGCCGAAATCTTGACCCAGCTCGACACCGAGCCGGACTTGGTGGTAGTGCCGGTCGGCGGCGGCGGATGCATCGCCGGCATCGCCACTTACCTGGCCGAGCGGACGGAGCACACGTCGGTGCTGGGCGTCGAACCGGCCGGTGCCGCGGCGATGATGGCCGCGCTGGCCGCGGGTGAGCTGGTAACGCTGGAGGATGTCGATCAGTTCGTCGACGGTGCTGCGGTGAAACGGGCTGGGGCGCTGCCCTATGCCACACTGGCCGCTGCCGGCGACACGGTGTCGGTCAGCGCTGTCGACGACGGCGCCGTGTGCACCGCGATGCTCGACCTGTACCAGAACGAGGGCATCATCGCCGAACCGGCCGGTGCGCTGTCGGTCGCCGGCCTGCTGGAAGCCCCGAAGACTCTGGTGGAACCCGGCTCGAACGTGGTGTGCCTGGTCTCCGGTGGCAACAACGACGTGTCCCGCTACGGGGAGGTGCTGGAACGCTCGCTGGTGCACCTGGGCCTCAAGCACTACTTCCTGGTCGACTTTCCGCAGGAGCCCGGCGCGCTGCGCCGCTTCCTCGACGGGGTCCTCGGACCGAACGACGACATCACGCTGTTCGAATACGTCAAACGCAACAACCGGGAGACCGGTGAGGCGCTGGTCGGCATCGAGCTGGGATCAGCGGCCGATCTGGACGGCCTGCTGGCCCGGATGCGGGCTTCGGAGAGCCATGTCGAACCGCTGGAACCGGGTTCACCGGCCTATCGCTATTTGCTGTAGCCGGCCCGGAACGGGTTTTCGATGCGGACGCCGTCGTAGTCTTCGCCGTGGCTGAGATCCTCGGACAGGACAACATCACAACCGAGCGATCGGCTGGCTTCGAGGATAGAGGCGTCCCAGTAGGAGATGCCAAACCGCCGATGTGTGGCAAAAGCGCCCAACATCATCTCCGTGGTCATGGGGGCGACGGGAAACCGCAGGAATGACTCCACCAGTCCCACGCCCTGTTCGTGGGTGAGCGAATCACTGCGGCTCCGGCGGGTCGCCTGGACGTAGAACTCCTGCAGAACCTGCACGGACAGCGTCAGATCCCGGGACGCCAAAATGTCGTTCGCGCGATGCGTCTTGTCGCGCTCTGCGGGATCACGCGAGATCGCATAGAGCAGCACATTGGTGTCAACGAACCGCACGCTGGTGAACTTCGTCTCGGCTCAACCGGTCGCTCGCCCGGAACCTACGAATTTGCCGTTGGATCCGTTGCTGCTTGGCTTCCAGCCGGGTGAACTCTGCCTCGCGCTCGGAGAGCGAATTCAAGAATTCGGCAACCAGGGCGCTGACGGACTTGCCGAGTTCCGCGGCCCGAATGCGGGCCGTGCGGTACACGGCTTCGGGCACGGCGACGGTGATGTTTTTCACAGAATCACATTATCACAGTATCTGTGCGCCAGCCCGGCGCAGACATCATCGTCGCTGGCTCGGTCACCGATCCATCCGTCTGGTTCAGACCGGCTCGACCTGCAGCAGCACTTCGTCGTTGGCCCGGAAAATCGGCTCCAGCGGCACGCCGAATCGATTGGCCATCGCAACCAGCTGTTGCGACCACACCCGGTCGGCCGGCGAGATTGCGCCCCGGCCAGGGCGGGTCAACAGCAGCGCTACGCTGCTACCGGCCGGGGCGGTGTCCCTGAGCAACGTGCGCAGCGCCGACATCAGGTTTTTCAGAACGCGTGACTGTGGTCGGGGCCCGATCTCGAGATGACTCAACACCTTGACGAACCTCCGGTCGGGCCCGATGAAGCCGAACCACAGCTGTCGTTGCCCGAATCCCAGTGGCCCCATCAGCGCCCGCCAGCGCTGGCGCAGATCGGACGCGGAAAACACTGGGTCGTTGGCGGTCTCGATGGGTGGGATAGGCAGCACCTCGTGATCACTCATGCGGCGAATCATCGACGGTTTGCCCCGGCACCGGTAGTCAGTTATCCACAGCCCACACCCGCGCGCTCCAACAGGGTCACCGGCAGTTCAGCGAACAACTCGGCGGCTGGTGTTCGCCCAGACCATCTGCTGCCGGTCAGCCGATCGGCCCATGAGCCGCCGGGCAGCGGGAGCATGGTGTCGCCCCAACCGGTTTCGGCCAGCCGCACCGTCCAACGGGTCACGGCCACCAGCACATCCGCGCCGCGACGGAAAGCCACGACGTGATCGGCGGCGATTCCGGTGGCCAGCATCGGGTGGTACCCATGCCGCAGAAAGGTGTCCGGGCGGGTACGCCGCAGCCGCAGGGCGGCGCTGACGACCCGCATCTTGGGGTGCTGCAGGGACTTCAGTGCCGCCCGCCGGACCGAGTAATCGACCGGCCGCCGGTTGTCCGGATCGGCGAGGTTGTCCTCCCACAGCTCGGTGCCCTGGTAGACGTCCGGCACTCCGGGGATGGTCAGCGCAAGCAGCTTCTGGCCCAGCGCATCGCTTTCCGCGTGCGGGTTGAGCCGCGCTGCCAGCTCGGTCAGCTCATCGGCCGCCGGCCCGTCGAGCACAGCGTCGACCCATCGATGCACCGCGTTCTCGAAGCCGGTGTTCACGTCCTGCCACGAGGTCTGCGCCCCCGCGTCCCGGATAGCCTTCTCTGCGTAGGCGTGCAGCCGGCCGCGTAGTGAATTGGTGATTGCCCCGTCGACCGGCCATACTCCGAAAATGTTCTGCCACAAGAACAATCCGGTCGCCGTATCGGGGGGGTGGGCTGAATCAGCCCACCGCGCGACGGACTGTGCCCACAACTCCGGCACCTGCGAGAGCACACCGATGCGGGCCCGCACGTCTTCACCGCGCTTGGTGTCGTGGGTGGACAGCGTCGTCATCGCGCGCGGCCACAACTTGGCTCGGATGACAGCCCGAGCGTGAAATTCCGCTGCGCCCACCCCGAATCGTCTTGGGTCACCCCCCAACTCGTTTAGCGACACCAACCGGGAATCCCGGTAGAACAGGGCTTCTTCGACCGCGGTCGCGGTCACCGCAACACACAGCTGCTGCAGCCGC
The DNA here is from genome assembly GCF_057473765.1 of Mycobacterium sp. TH-M106. Taxonomy (NCBI): domain Bacteria; kingdom Bacillati; phylum Actinomycetota; class Actinomycetes; order Mycobacteriales; family Mycobacteriaceae; genus Mycobacterium; species Mycobacterium sp. TH-M106. The sequence goes on from NZ_JBYCLE010000423.1 coordinate 8,807, forward strand.
GTCGCCGACTCGCCGCCGCCGCTTATCGCCGCGCTGATCAGCTGCAGTGCAGATCCCAGCTCAGGTGCGGCGGCCTCGGTTTCGGCCAGCGCGGCCGGCATCACCGCGGCCAGCCCGCGGTAGTCGCAGCGGTACACGCCGATGTGGCCGAGCAGGGCCGCCAGCGCTTCCTCGAGCTGCGGGTGGTCGACGCCGGCGGCCGTGACGATGCATCGCCGCAGGCGGTCTAGCTCACTGCGCAGCGGGCCGGTTGCGGCACTGACTTTGAGGCCATGCAGCAGCGCGGCTCCAACGTCCTGGTGAGCACGGCCGGCACCTCCGGATTCGGCGAGCGCGGTAAGAACGGCCGCTCCGGCCGGATCGAGGAAAAGACCGCCGATCTCCCGCAGCACGTCGTAACCGGTGGTTCCGTCCACCGGCAGCGAGGGCTCCAAAGTCTCGTCTGCGGCCAGAGTCTTCTCGATGACAATCCAAGCCGGCGATCCGACCACCTCGCGCAGTCGGGCTAGATACCCTGGCGGGTCGGCCAGGCCGTCGAAGTGGTCGATGCGCACGCCGTCGACCAACCCCTCGGTAAACCAGCGGCCGACTTCGACATGGGTTGCATCGAAAACCTCGCGGTCCTCCTGGCGTAGTGCAGCCAACGAACTGACCGACAGGAAACGGCGATAACCGCACAGCCTGCTGCGCCAATCGACCAGCCGATAGTGCTGACGATCATGCACCTGCCTACCGGTGCCAGCGCCGGTACCGGCTGTGATCGGTAGCACCATGCCGCCTAACCGCAGCAGGTCACCATCAACCGTGAGGTTCGCAACCTCACCGTTGGAATCCAGAAGCGGCAACACGATCCGGCCACCGCCGAGATCCCAGTCGATGTCGAAGAACCGTGCGTAGCGCGACGAGCGGCCATGTGTCAGCACGTCCCACCACCATGAGTTCTGTTCGGGCCTTCCGACCCCGACGTGGTTGGGTACGATGTCGACCACCAAGCCCATGCCACGGACCCGGGCCGCCGCGGATAACCGGGCCAGGCCCTCGGCGCCGCCGAGTTCCGCTGACACGGTGGTCGGATCGGTGACGTCGTAGCCGTGCGTCGACCCGCGCACCGCGGTCGCGATCGGTGACAGGTGCACATGCGACACCCCGAGTTGATCCAGGTAGTCCAGCAGATTCTCCACGTCGGAGAAGGTGAACCCGCACCCTTTACCTGGGCCCCGGAGCTGTACGCGGTACGTGGATAAAACCGGGCCAGGCGAGGGCGATCTCACCACCAACCGGTGGCTGCACCCAGCTGCCGGCTGAGCTCGCCGGTCATGGTGCGCATGTAGGTGGCTGACAAATGATGAGAGTCATGGTAGATCAGCACATTTCCCTCCACCGCGCGGCAGATTTCGGTGCCGCAGAGCGCATCGGACATATCCAACGGCTTGAGCAGCGGGAACTGTTCCCGGAAGTCGAGGGTGGGGTTGTGATCGGCGAGGACGTCGGCCCGTTTGACGCCGCACGACGTCGCGTCGCCGCCCGAGGCTAAGCAGTCGGCGGGCTCGAATGGGCTGCCTTCGCGGACTAGCCATGGTGTGTCCCGCATGGCGAGGATGGCAATGTTGTTCTCCGACAATCTCTGCCAGATGCCTAGATAGCTTGCCGGCATCACGTCGCCGGGTTTGATGTTCCACGGCCGGGTGGATGTGGTGAACACAAAGTCCGGGTGGTCGGCGATCAGTGTGTCCATCGTCTTCTGCACCCAGGCATGGCATTGCGGGTACGGGGCGTTGTTGCCCATGATCAGCGGGATTTCCTCGGTGGACAGTGCGCAGCCCATTTTCAGATACGTCACTACCTTGAAATGGTGTGTGCGGCCGAGCAGATCCAGCGCCGTCAGCCAGTGCTCGGCGTGCGACCCGCCGGCCAGTGCAACGGTGCGGGCGGAGCCCGTCTCGCTGGTGTCGCCGTAGTCGCACTTGATCAGTGCCGGGTTGGAGAAGTCGCTGATGCAGCCGTCATTGGTGGAGGAGGGGACATCCTTCTTGGCTTCCAGCACGGTGGGGCGCATCGCCAGCTTGGGCACCCGCACATGTTTGGTCAGGGCGCGGGCACCTGGGTAGTCATGTGTGCTGAGCCCGGACAGCTCCTTGCCGCTTGCGCGCTGCACTGTGACGTGCTCGCGCCACGTGAACGAGGTCGCGGTCAGCGCCACTCCCAGCAGCGCCACCGCCGTCCCGAGCGCGAACGTGGTGCGCCGCCAGCGGCCGGCTGATGGGGTCCGCCAGGGAATGGTCAAGGCCGGCGTTGGCCCGGCGCCGGCCGGCGCCCGGTAGCGCAGCGGGTTCTCGACAAGTCGGGTGGTCAGGTAGGCAAGCACGCCGGAGACCATCAGGATTGCTGTTCCCTCTGCGAACGTGGCATGTCGGTGGCCGGTGTAGGACAGGTAGAAGATAAGCAGCGGCCAGTGCCACAGATAGAGCGAGTAGGCCATCGCGCCGAGGGCCACCAGCGGCGCAATCGCCATCAGTCGGTTCGGCCACGGCAGCGTCTTAGCCGTGCTGGGGTGGGCATGCCGGTTGGCTCCGGCCAGGATGAACAACATCGTGGCGCCGATCGGCACCATAGCCCACGGGCCAGGGAATTCCTTGACGCCCTCGATCAACGCCCCACAGCCCAAGATCGTCGACAGTGCTGCAGCGGCGACCGTGCTCCGCAGCCACAGCGGCCAGCGGATGTAGGGCACGCACGCTCCGACGAGCGCCCCGATCAGCAGCTCCCAGGCCCGGGCGAAGCTGTTGTAATACGCGAGCGCCTGATTGTCCCGATGCGCGATGACCGCGTAGATAAACGACGCCACCGTCAACACGCTCAGCAGCACCACAAACGCCGTCCGCAACCGCGTGCCGAGCCGACGTCGAAACAGATAGGCGAATCCGAAGATCAGCGCCAGAAACGTGATGTAGAACTGGCCCTGCACCGACATCGACCAGATGTGCTGCAGCGGGCTGACCGCCTCACCGGCCCGCAGGTAGTCGGCCGCCGTATGCGACAGTTCCCAGTTCTGGTAATAACCCAGACTTGCCAGGCTCTGGTCGGCGAAGGTCTCCCAACGGGTCTGCGGTTGGATCAGGATGGTCAGCACCGCAGCCGCGGCCAGCACCACCACCAGGGCGGGGAGCAGTCGGCGCACCAGCCGGATCACGTCGGGCAGCGGCGACAGCGATGACGCCGGGTTCAGTGCGGCACGCAGCAGCTTGCCGCCGAAGAAGAAGCCGGACAGCGCTAGGAAGACGTCCACGCCGCCGGAGACTCGACCGAACCAGACGTGGTACATGGCGACCAGTGCGATGGCGATACCTCGCAGGCCGTCGAGGTCGTGCCGGTAGAAACCCGCTTTGCGGATACCCACGGCGACTTCCCCGGTCCCCACCGTGGTCGCGTGCACAGGCTCCGGAGCGGTCGCTGAGGCCGGCCGGGCCGGGGACAACAGGGCAATCATGATTGCCCGATAATCTACCGAATCCGCCCGTCGTCTCAGCACTCCTGGCGGAGTTTGCGCGACCGGTGTCGTGGCGATCGCGCCGTTGGCGGGCAAGCCGCCGGCATTGCGCTGATTAGGAGTCGATGATGCGGGTCAGGTACGGCGTCATGTTGCTGGTGCGCGCCGGCGTGACGACGACGGCGGGGTCGGTGCCCTCGATCATCTGCCCGTTTCCGAGAAACAGTGCGACGCTTTGGCTGCCGCCCGGGCCGTAGCAGATCAGGTCGCCGCGGCGGGCCTGCGCCGGCGGAACTTTGCGACCGACGCTGCATTGCTGGCCCGAGGTGCGCGGCATCTTGATCCCGGCGGCTGCGAACGCGTACTGAATCAGACCCGAGGAGTCGAATCCGACGGTGCCGTTGGCGGGCTCACCCGCAACTGTGCCCGTTGTGCCCGGCGTCGGGGTAAGTGTGGTGTTCGGGATGGCGTTCGTGCCCGGGGTGCGGGTGATGCCCGCGGGAGCGTTAGCCGGCGGGTTGTCGTTGTCCGGCCGGATTCCGTTGGTGGGCCCGAACGCATTGCCGCCGCCATAGACGTACGGCATCCCTTGCTGGGCGAGGGCGCGCTGGATCACGTAGTCGATCGGCTGGGCGTGGCCGGCCGGCCACGTGTGCGGGTCCGCGGCGGCAAGACCAGGGTTGACCATCACCGGTGCCAGCGACAACGCCAAGCCGGTCGCGATGGTGTGGATGCGTTTCATCGGTATTCCCCTCTCGGCCGTCGTATTTCACAACAGCCACTCCAGTAACATCTGTCACAGAGGTTATCCGGTGTTCCGGCTGCCGGCCAGCCGACGGGAACGATCTTCGCCGTCCTGTGACCGGACCGTGATCGCCGGGCGTGTGACCGGCTGACGAGCATGCACGAACTCGCACGGCGCGGCCCTCGCGCATGCGATTTCGCGCATGCTCGCCGGGAAGGGGACTCGCAGCGTGGTATTACCCTCAACGTCCATGCCCCGGTTGACTCCCGAGCAGATCAGCGCGATCGACGCCGCGCATCTGTGGCACCCGTACAGCACGATCGACGGGCGGGGTCCGGCTCCGGTGGTGGCGGTCGGCGCCCGCGGCGCATGGCTGACGGTGATCGTCGACGGAGCGCCGGTCCGGGTGCTCGATGCGATGAGCTCCTGGTGGACCGCGATCCACGGACACGGTCACCCGGTGCTCGATGCGGCACTGACCGCACAGCTGGGCGTGATGAACCACGTCATGTTCGGCGGCCTGACCCACGAGCCCGCTGCGCGGCTGGCGCAGCTGCTGGTGCGGATCACGCCCGACGGTCTAGACACCGTCTTCTTCAGTGACTCCGGTTCGGTGGCGGTGGAGGTCGCGGTGAAGATGGCGCTGCAGTACTGGCGCGGACACGGCCGGCCGGAGAAACGACGGCTGATGACCTGGCGCGGCGGCTACCACGGCGACACCTTCGCCGCGATGAGCGTCTGCGACCCGGACGCCGGCATGCATGCGCTGTGGGGCTCCGGCGAAGATTCCGTCCTTCCCGCTCAGGTGTTCGCCCCGCAGGTGCCCAGTGACTACGACCCGGCCTACAGCGCCGCGTTCGAAGCCCAGCTGGCCGATCATGCCGGCCAGCTCGCGGCGGTGATCGTCGAGCCCGTCGTGCAGGGTGCCGGCGGGATGCACTTCCATGACCCGCGCTACCTGCGTGACCTGCGCGATATCAGCCGCCGTCATGAGGTACTGCTGATTTTCGACGAGATCGCTACCGGTTTCGGTCGCACGGGTGAGTTGTTCGCTGCTGAGCATGCCGGCGTCAGCCCGGACATCATGTGCGTCGGCAAGGCGCTGACCGGTGGTTACCTGGGTCTGGCTGCCACTCTGTGTGGTATCGAGACCGCACACGCCATCGGAGCGGGCCAGGCCGGCGCGCTGATGCACGGGCCCACTTTCATGGCTAATCCGCTGGCCTGTGCGGTGTCGGTGGCCAGCGTCGAGCTACTGCTCAGTCAGGACTGGCGCTCGACGGTCGCCGGGATAGGCACCGGGCTGGCCGCCGGGCTGGAGCCGGCGCGGTCGCTGCCGGCAGTGACCGATGTGCGGGTGTGCGGCGCGATCGGCGTCATCGAGTGCGACCGGCCGGTCGATCTGGCTGTCGCCACGCCGGCGGCGTTGAACCACGGTGTCTGGTTGCGGCCATTCCGCAACCTGATCTACGCGATGCCGCCGTTCGTCTGCTCGCCCACCGAGATCGCCCAGATCAGCTCGGCAATGGTGGGGGTCGCTGAGCTCACCGACTCTCGTAGGCTTTAGCAGATGACCCGCGCCGGCGACGATGCAGAGCGCAGCGATGCTGAGGAGCGGCGCAGATGACCCGCGCCGGCGACGATGCAGAGCGCAGCGATGCTGAGGAGCGGCGCAGATGACCCCTGCTGAGACCGAGGCCAGCCCGTTGGCCTGGCTGGCGGAGGTGGAACGACAGCGGCGTGCGGCCGGGCTGCGGCGCTCGCTGCGGCCGCGGCCAGCGGGCACCACCGAGCTCGATCTGGCCTCCAACGACTACCTGGGGCTGGCCCGGCACCCGGCGGTCATCGACGGCGCCGTGCGGGCGCTGCGCACGTGGGGCGCCGGCGCCACCGGCTCACGGCTGGTCACCGGCGACACCGAGCTGCATCGGCAACTCGAAACGGCGCTGGCCGACTTCGTCGGTGTAGCAGCGGGACTGGTCTTCTCCTCCGGATACACCGCCAACCTGGGCGCGGTCGTCGGTTTGTCGGGGCCAGGATCACTGTTGGTGTCGGATGCCCGTTCGCATGCGTCGCTGGTCGATGCCTGCCGGCTGTCGCGGGCTCGGGTGGTCGTGGTGCCGCATCGCGACGTCGGCGCCGTCGACGCGGCGCTGGCCTCGCGCCACGAGGAGCGAGCTGTCGTTGTCACCGACTCGGTGTTCTCCGCCGACGGTGCATTGGCTCCGTTGCTGCGGTTGCACGAGGTGTGTCAGCGGCACGGCGCGCTCCTCGTCACCGACGAGGCGCACGGCCTCGGGGTGTGCGGCGCCGGCGGGCGGGGGCTGGCCCACCAGGCCGGTCTGGCAGGTGCACCCGACGTGGTGATCACTGCGACGCTGTCCAAGGCGCTGGGCAGTCAGGGCGGCGTCGTCCTCGGGTCGACGGCCGTGCGGGATCACTTGATCGACGTCGCTCGGCCGTTCATCTTCGACACCGGGCTGGCGCCGGCGGCGGCCGGAGCGGCGCTGGCTGCACTGGGTGTGCTCGTCGCCGAGCCCTGGCGGCCCGATGCGGTGCAGGCCCACTCCGCCACGCTGGCAGAGATCTGCGCAGTGCCAGAGCGGCCGCAGTCGGCGGTGGTGTCGGTGATCTTGGGCGATCCGCAGGCGGCGTTGGCAGCGGCCACCGCATGCCTGGACGCCGGAGTGCGGGTCGGCTGCTTTCGGCCACCTACGGTGCCAGAGGGAACCTCGCGGCTGCGGGTGACCGCCCGGGCATCGCTGACCGCCGATGACTTCGACGTGGCGCGTCGGGCGCTGACGCGGGTGCTGGCGGCCGTGCGCCCGTGACAGTTCTGATCGTCACCGGCACCGACACCGGCGTCGGCAAGACCGTGGTGACCGCGGCGCTGGCCTCCTGTGCGAGGCAGGCCGGCCTGGATGTGGCAGTCGGCAAACCGGTGCAGACCGGCACTCTCGTCGGCGACGACGATCTGGCCGAGATAAGCCGGCTGGCCGGGCTGACCGGATCCGTCGAACTGGCCGGACTGGCGCGGTATCCGCTTCCACTGGCACCGGTGGCGGCCGCAGAACACGCTGGCACGGCGCTGCCGTCCCGCGCCCAGCTGGTGGACTTCGTCACCGCTCTGGCTGCGCCGGGCCGGTTGACACTGGTCGAGGGGGCCGGCGGGTTGCTGGTGGAACTCGCCGATGGCGTAACACTGCGTGACCTCGCCACGGATCTGCAGGTGTCGGTGCTGGTGGTGGTCGGGGCCGAGTTGGGCACGCTCAACCACACCGCGCTGACGCTGGAAGCACTGGCCACCCGACGGGTGCCCTGTGCCGGGTTGGTCATCGGCAGCTGGCCGGACCGGCCCGGCGCGGTGCACACCGGTAACCGCACTGCCTTGGCCCGGTTGGCGCCAGTACGTGCGACACTGCCTGCCGACGCTGGCACCCTCGACGCCGCGGGGTTCGCCGCCGTCAGCGCCCGAGCCTTCGACCACGACTGGGTCAGGTCACTGGCCGGCTGATGGTGCACACGATCGAGCTGGTCTTCGACCGCGACACCGAAGCCGCGGTTCGGCACCTCTGGCATGACCTTGCCGCCGCCGGCATACCGAGCCAGGCGCCGGCTTCCCGGCCGCACGTGACGCTGGTGGTCGCCGAGGCGATCGCAGCGGACGTCGACGCGTTGCTGGTCCCGCTGAGCCAGCGGATGCCGATACCCTGTGTCGTGGGTGCGCCGGTGTTTTTCGGCAGGGCCGGCAAGGCCAATGCCGTGCTGGCACGGCTGGTGGTGCCGACGCCCGAGCTGCTGGCCCTGCATGCCGAGACGCATCGACGGTGCCGCCCGCATCTGGTGTCCGGGCCGGCGCCCAACAGTGAGCCCGGCCAGTGGACCGCGCACGTCACGCTCGCGCGCCGAGTCCGTGGCGGGCAACTCGGGCGGGCGCTGCGCGTCGCCAGCCGGCCGGCGCAACTCCACGGCGCCTTCGCCGGTCTGCGTCGGTGGGACGGCAACAAGCGAGTCGAGCATGCGATCAGCGGCTGAGTCGGTTGCCGCGCCCACCCCCGCTACCATGACGTGAACAGCATTCAGGTTGTTGACAAGCGAGGGAGCATCGGGTGACCAAAACCGCCGATTCCAGCACACGATCCAGCGTCGGTGCCGCAGACGCCGACATCCTGGCCGTGGCCCGCGAGCAGGTGCTGGAGCGCGGCCGGGGACTTGACAAAGATCAGGTGCTGGCGGTGCTGCAGCTGCCCGACGATCGGCTTGAGGAGTTGCTGGGGCTGGCCCACAAGGTGCGGATGCGCTGGTGCGGCCCGGAGGTCGACGTCGAAGGCATCATCAGCCTGAAAACCGGTGGCTGCACTGAGGATTGCAACTTCTGCTCGCAGTCCGCGTGGTTCGAATCACCGGTGCGCAGCGCCTCGCTGGACATCCCCAGCCTGGTGGCGGCTGCCAAACAGACGGCCGAGGCGGGTGCCAGCCAGTTCTGCATCGTCGCCGCGGTGCGTGGCCCCGACGAGAAGCTGCTCAAGCAGGTGGCGGCAGGGATCGAGGCGATCCGCAAGGAAGTCGACATCCATATCGCCGCTTCACTTGGGCTGTTGACCGCTCGTTCCGCCAGGCGGCTAGCCGAGATGGGTGTGCACCGCTACAACCACAACCTGGAGACCGCCCGCTCGTTCTTCCCCGACGTGGTGACCACGCACACCTGGGAGGACCGCCGGGAGACGCTGAACCTGGTGCGCGAGAACGGGATGGAGGTGTGCTGCGGCGGGCTTCTGGGCATGGGTGAAACCGTGGAGCAACGCGCGGAATTCGCCGCCGAACTGGCCGAACTCGCACCGGATGACGTGCCGCTGAACTTCTTGATCCCGCAGCCGGGTACACCGCTGGAGAACGCCGAGGTCATGTCGGCAGCCGAGGCACTCAAGGTGGTGGGGGCCTTCCGGCTGGCGCTGCCGCACGCCATCCTGCGGTTCGCTGGTGGCCGCGAGATTACCCTCGGCGACTTGGGTGCCAAACGTGGCCTGCTGGGCGGCATCAACGCCCTGATCGTCGGTAACTACCTCACCACGCTCGGCCGCTCTATCGACGACGACCTGGAGATGCTCGAAGAACTGCAGATGCCGGTCAAGGCACTCAACGCCAGCCTGTAGGACCGCAACCAAGCACCTGATGGCCACCGAACTGCCCGCCCCCGTTGGTGCCGGCGTCTTCAATGTCTACACCGGCGCCCCGGCGGGCACGGCAGGCGCGGTGGTGCCGACGATAGCGCGGCTGGGGATCCAGCCCCCGCGGTTCTGCGCCGCATGTGGCCGCCGGATGGTGGTGCAGGTCCGGCCGAACGGCTGGATGGCCAGATGCTCCCGGCACGGAACGGTGGACTCGGCGGAGCTGAGGAGCGGGCGCCGATGACCCCGGCTGTGGGCACCGCCGCACCGTGTACTCGGCGCGTGGCAGCTATCGGCATGGTGGCGGGGGGAGCGGTCGTTGCGGGGGCGGCGGCCGGGGCGCTCTGGGCCTGGATCGCGCCGCCAGTCCACGGCGTGGTGGCGCTCACCCGCGCCGGCGAGCGGGTGCAAACCTACCTCGGCGACGAGGCGGATCACTTTTTCGTCGCGCCGTTTATGGTGCTGGGCCTGCTGGGTGTGCTGGGGGTGATGGCGGCCGCGCTGGCGTGGCAGTGGCGGGCCCACCGCGGCCCAGGGATGGTGGCGGGGCTGTCGGTTGGTCTGGTCGCGGCCGCCGCGCTGGCCGCCCTGGTCGGCGGTGAATTGGTGCACCACCGCTACGGCGTGGTGAACGTCGACGCCGCACCGGTGACACCCGATCACCGGGTGTACTACTTCGCCGAGGCTCCGCCGGTGTTCTTCGGGCACACGCCGTGGCAGGTCGCGGCCACCCTGCTGACGGCCGCCGCCGCAGCGGCGCTGACTTACGCGCTGTGCGCGGTCTGGACGGCTCGCGACGACCTGGGCGCCTACCCGGCCTTCGAACCGGCGATCGCGTCGCCGGGGCCCGCGGCTGTCGACGTCACAGCGGACGACCGCTGATGACTCTGGCGGCTATCAGGCCCAGTCGGACCAGACCGATGTAGGTCGTCGGATTCAGTAGTGCCGGCCATTCGCCACCGGTCCGAGCGGCTGACGGTCCGTTGGCGAACCGGTCAGCCAGCCACCCCAGGACCATCGGGGTTGATATGGGGTGCAGCAGCACATGCTCGCTGAACGTGTCGCGGTGGTAGGTGATCGTCGCCCCGCCGCTCGCGTAGGCGTCGGCCAGGTCGTCGATGTCCTCGACGGAGATCACCTGATCGTGCACGGCCTGAACGATCAGCACCGGCGGTGTCGGCACCTTGGTGCCGAGTTTGATATCGGCGAAAACATTTTGCACAACAGGCAATTCCAGGATCTGATCGAGAGGATTGTCGATGTAGGAATCCAGGTCCCGGTGGCGCAGTCTCCACACCGCACCCGCGGTGGTCATCGACGTCAGCGACCGCAGCAGGGCCCGTCCCTCGTCGGTGACGTGCGCTTCGATCACCCGGTCCAGTTCCGGGTAGACGTTCGCCAGCGCCGCGATCATCATGGCCGGGAGCCCGGACCAGACCGAGCCGTTCAGCCGGCGGAGGGTGTGCCCGGGGTCGCCGACCGGTGACCCCAGCACCGCACCGGCGATGTTGAGTTCGGGGGCGTAGTCGGCGCTGACCTCGGCCGCCCAGCCGGTGGCCAGCCCGCCGCCGGAGTAGCCCCACAAGCCCACCGGAGCATCGCCGGACAGTTCCAGTCGGTCGGTGCGCAACGCGGCGCGCACCCCGTCGAGCACGCGGTAACCGGGCTCACGTGGTGCTCCCCAATTACCGTTCGGGCCTTCATGATCGGGTACGGACACTGCCCAGCCCCGCGCCAGGGCGGCGGCGACCATCACGAACTCCAGCTGGGAAAATGAGCCGGCAGCCCGGGCTCGCCGGCGTAACGCGTACGACGGGAAGCAGCGGCCGGCGACCGCGTCGATGGCGCACTGGTACGACACGATCGGGCACAGCCGTGTGCGGTCGCGGTTGGTGGGCACCAGCACCGTCGTCACCGTCGTTTCGGGCGTGCCGTTGCGGGCGCAGGTCCGGTAGAGCAGTTGGGTAGCGCGGATCTGCTGCGGAATCAGGCCCAGGAATGCCAGCTCGACGTCTCGGGAGCGCAGCACAGTGCCCGCCACCGCATGCTGAAAGCCCGCGGGTGGCTGGTAGAACGGGTCATCGGCAGGTTCCAGCGGTCGGCTGCCGCGTTGCAGTTCCTGGTGCGGTGCCCGTCCAATCCAGCCGACCCATTCGGCGCCCGGTTGCCGGGCGAGGTTATCGAAGTCCACCCGGGCATTCTGTCTTAAGACACGGTTAAGAATCCAGTCGACGCCCCGGGCGGGCGCAACGCCGCGAATTCATCGGTGACCCGCAACTGCGAATCGGTGAACCGGTACAGTGCCGCCGGTCGGCCCCCGCTGCGCCCAGAGCGTGCGGTGGTGCCGGTGGGCATGATCACCCCGCGGCGGGCCAGTACCCGTTGCAGGTTGGTGGCGTCGACCTGGTATCCGAGCGCGGCACCGTAGATGGCGCGTAGCGTAGACAGTGCGAACTCCGTTGGCGCCAAGGCGAATCCGATGTTCGTATAGGACATCTTGGCAACCAGCCGGGCTCGGGCGTGACTGACCATCGGCCCGTGGTCGAAGGCCATCGGCGGCAGCGCATCCACCGAATGCCATCGGGTGTCGGGCGGCAGCTCGGGGGTGGCAGGGGAGGGAACCAGCCCGAGGAACGTCGACGCGACGGTGCGCGTCGTGGGCACCCGCGCGGGATCGGAGAAAACGGCCAGCTGTTCGAGGTGGGCAATCTGACGCAGGTCGACTTTCTCGGCCAGTTGGCGACGTGCGGAGGTCATCAGATCCTCGTCGTCGCCCAACCCGCCTCCCGGCAGCGACCACCTGCCGAACTGGGGCTCCCGCGCCCGCTGCCACAGCAGCACGTTGAGCCTGGGCGACCGCGAACCTAGGTCGCCGACCTGGAAGACCACGCCGAGCACTTCGTGCGCGGTGCTACTATGGGCCATGTTTTCGATCATAAGTCGAAAACCTGGTCCGGCGAAAGGAATCGTCCATGACCGTCCTGAACGACACTGGCACGGTAGCCGCGGACGTGAATGCGGTGCCTTCCTTAGCCGCCCGGATCGTCACGACGCCTGCCGGCTACAGCGGGGTGGACGCCGACGAGGAATGGGTGGCCGCGATCGGCCAGCTCAAGGAGCAGCGCAACGCGATCATCCTGGCCCACAACTATCAGCTGCCGCCGATTCAGGACATCGCCGACTACGTCGGTGACTCGCTGGGCTTGGCCCGGATCGCCGCACAGGCGCCCGAGGACACCATCGTGTTCTGCGGGGTGCACTTCATGGCCGAGACCGCCAAGATCCTGTCACCGGACAAGACTGTGCTGATCCCCGACGCCAAGGCGGGCTGCTCGCTGGCCGAGTCGATCACCGCGGAGGATCTGCAGGCGTGGCGCGACGAACACCCCGATGCCGTCGTGGTGTCCTACGTCAACACCACAGCGGAGGTCAAGGCACTCACCGACTTCTGCTGCACGTCGTCGAACGCGGTCGACGTGGTCAACTCGATCGATCCCGACCGCGAGGTGCTGTTCCTGCCCGACCAGTTCCTCGGCCAACATGTCCAGCGGGTCACCGGGCGCAAGAACATGCAGATCTGGGCCGGGGAATGCCACGTGCACGCGGCGATCAACGGCAACGAACTCCAGGAGAAGTCCCGCAGCTATCCCGACGCCGAGCTGTTCGTGCACCCGGAGTGCGGCTGCGCCACCTCGGCGCTGTATCTGGTCGGGGAGGGCCACTTCCCGGAGGAGCGGGTGAA
>NZ_JBYCLE010000424.1:0-4737 GCF_057473765.1 Mycobacterium sp. TH-M106
CAAACACAGCACAACCATGAAAGCCATACCCGACGCCCCTGGGCAGTTCGAAGCCTACGGCCGAGGGCAACAACCACCCATCTAGAAAGGTAGGGAGCACCATGAAACACCTTCCCGTGCGTCGGCACCCCGTGTCGCTGCTACCGGAATTGTCCGAACTGTTCGGTGGTCTTTCGTTCTGGCCCGGCAGCTGGCCACTCATCGAAGGCAATCTGATCCGCCTTGAAGACCAGATGGAGGATGGCCATTACGTGGTGCGTGCCGAACTGCCTGGTATCGACCCGGCCAAGGACGTCGACATCACCGTGCGCGACGGGCAGCTGACCATCAAAGCCGAACGCACCGAGACGCAAGAAGCCAAGGGACGTTCTGAGTTCTCCTATGGATCGTTCGTCCGGTCGGTCACGTTACCGGTCGGCGCTAACGAGGAGGACATCAGCGCTACCTACGACAAAGGCATCCTCACTGTTTCGGTGGCGGTCACCGAGCCGGCAGCACCGGCAGAGAAGCACATCACCGTGCAGGCTGCCAGCTGACTCGGGTGACAGGCGGCCCCGGATACCCTGCCGCGGCTCCGGGGCCGCGCCACTGAACTGAGGCTTCACAGACCGCCATGAGCCACGTCCCGCATCACCGGCACACGCCCGGGCCACCGACCGAAGGCCGTTGTCATCCACGTCAGCACAGCGGCGTTCGCGGCTGGCGAACGTCGATCGGAGCCTTGATATTGGCGGTGTTCTCGGCAGCTGTCGGTGCGATTGTCGTATCGGCCATCGACCCGGCCGACTGCAGGCACTGCGGCTCCAGTCGATCGGGCGCTTGGCCCGTCATCGATTCTCGAAGTTCTGCCATCGAGCAAGCAGCTGCCAGAGCAATGCCCAGCGTGGTCAAACTGGATACTGAGCCTGATCGCCCGTCGACGGTGGGCTCAGGCATCGTCTTGACTGCCGACGGGCTGCTTCTGACCAGCAGACATGTGCTGGCCGGCGGCGTTGGCGGCGCGAGTGCCATCAGCCCGGACACGCTGTTGGCAACCTTCGCCGACGGACGCGCCGCGCCGTTGACCGTAGTGGGCACGGATCCCGCTACCGACGTGGCGGTTGTTCGCGCAGAAGGTATTTCGGGATGCACGCCGATCAGCGTCGGTTCGTCGGCCGCCCTTCGGGTCGGGCAACAAGTTGTGGCGGTCGGATCGCCGCTGGGCCTGGAAAATTCTGTCACCAGTGGCGTCGTCAGCGCGCTGCATCGCCCGATCCCCATCGCCGTAGACTCCACCGGCCGCCGGATCACCGTTCTTGACACCATCCAGACCGACGCCGCTACCAACTTCGGGAGTTCAGGTGGAGCGCTGGTCGATAGCAACGGCGCGCTGGTCGGTGTGAATTCGTTGATCGGCATGCGCGGCGTGGGCTTCGCTCTACCCATCGATCAGGCCATGCGGATCGCAAAGGAGTTGATCAGTACCGGAACGGCATCGCATGCCGTTCTGGGTGTGCAGGTGACGAGCGACAACGACACGCACGGTGCCAAAGTCAGCAGGACACAGCCGAACGGCCCGGCTGCCGCAGCGGGGCTGCATCCGGGTGCGGTGATCACCAATCTCGACGACCGGGCGATAACTGATGCGGAGGCGCTGGTTGCTGCGGTCTTGTCCAAAGCCCCGGGCGACACCGTGCTGGTAACGTCTATCGACGCCGCGGGCGGTCGCCAAACCTCGATTATCGTCCTCGGCTCTGACCGGGCCGGGCAGATAACCGACACACCAGATAGTTCGGGTGCAGCCGGACTGGGCTATGGAACCTCGGGCTCTGAACCTGCTTGGTCCGTATAGTGCAGGCTCTTCTGCAGGCACGTCCATCGAGCCGTTTAAAAGCGTTTAAAAGAGGCTTCGGGCGGCCCGGGAGATACCTTCGGCGCTCATCGGGTGCTGGTCGGCGAAGGAGGCGAGGTCTCGGGCGTCCAGGCCGCGGGAGACCGCGAGCCCGATCTGGCCGATGAGGTTGCCCGCGTCGATTCCGACGACCCAGCCGCCCACCAGCCGCAGTGAACCCGCCTGGAAGAACAACCGGATCTCGCCGTCGGTTTCGCCGAAGATTTGCGCGCGGCTGTCATCGGCAAACGAATAGGCGCCTTCTACGACGCAGATCCCCTTTGCCGCTGCGGATGCACGGGTCAATCCGACGTAGGCGGCGGCAGGCAGCGTGAAGACCGTCGTGGGAGTCGACAGGAAGTCCACGGCATCCGCGTGGTGGTCGCCGGCCAGGATGTTGGCTGCTGCGGCCACGGATTGACGGACCGCGGCGTGGAACAGAGGGGTTTCTCCGTTGACGTCGCCGCAGGCGTAGATGTGACGCAGATTGGTCTGCAGGGTGGGATCGGCCTGCACGCCATGAGTGTCGGTCACAACACCAATTTCACGCAGGCCCACCGGAATCACCGGATGGCGGCCCAGCGCCTGAAACGCTGTCCGCGCCGACCTATGCTGTTCTGCGGCTCCGTCGAAGAAAACCACCCGCACACCGTCAGGGGTTTGTTCGACCCGCCGCACTTCAGCCTGCAGAATGATTTCGATCTTTGGGTCCAGCAGCGGAGCCAGCAACGCAACCATGTCGGGATCCATTCCGGGCAGCAGCTGCGCTTCGCGTTCGAGAACGGTCACCCGAGCGCCGAAAGCCGAAAAAAACGATGCGGTCTCCAAGCCCACGTAACCGCCGCCGATGACCAGCATGGAAGCCGGCAGCCGCGACATAGACGGGTGAAGTGCATAGAGGTCTCGACTGTTGAGGCAGTGTTCGAGGCCGGGGATCGGCGGAACGGAGACATCCGAGCCGCTAGCGACGATGAGATTGCGCGCGCTGAACCGCCGAATACCCTCGTCGGTGTCCACCGCCACGGTATGGGGATCCTCGATGCGGGCGGTTCCCTTGACAAGGGTGATATTCGGTGCAGCCCGCAACTCTGCGTCGTGCTGTTCATAGCGGTGCGTCTGCACCCGATCCTTGTGGGCGACCACCTCGGAGTAGTCGACACAGACTTCCCCGTGCAATCCGCTTGCATGAAATCGTCTGTGCTGCAGCAGGTGATGAGCGATCTCGCGCACGGCTTTGGAAGGCACGCAGCCCTCGGCCAGACAATTTCCGCTCATCACCCCCTTGGGATCGACCATCACAACCGTTCGTCCGGTTGCGGCCAGCCGGAAAGCCGCTGGGTAGGCGCCGCCACCGGCGCCGATCGTGAGCACATCGACGGCATTCATTCACAAATCCTCCATTCTCTTGGCCCGGTGCCATGCGCAACACCTCACCGACGGTGAACAACGTGGATGTCCGGGGTTGCTGGCCCCGAACCGGGCTTCTGCTATTCGCCGGGGAAGTGATCCATCAGCAGGTGCGTGGCCGGCACCCCGAACGACGGCGGTTTCCCGCCGGTGCGAAAGTACATCTCTTTGAATGCGAGCTTCATCGCATACGGAGCATGCCCCATCTTGAACACCGCATTGTGACCGCCATACCAGATGTCGGAGTAGATGTAGAAGCCGCGGTGCCCGCCCATGTCCCCGAAGCAAAGAATTTCGGGCTGGTAATCGGGACCGGCCTCATCGGCGGCGAGTGCGCCGACGTCGACGGCGATCTGTCGGGCGACGATCTGGGCTTGCTGATGTCCCAGACCTCCGAGCTTAGGCACCGTGATCGCCGCCGCGTCGCCGACGGCGAACACATCCCGATATGCGGGATTGCGCATCCACCGGTCGGTGACCACGAAACCGAACTCGTCGGTGACGGGGAGGTCCTTCAAAAACGCGTGGGGCACCCAGTCCGGCATGACGATCTTGATCTCGGCCTCCAGGCTCGCGCCGTTTCGGAACTCGATTCCCTCGGCGGTAAGACGCGCCACGTCTTCGGTCTTGTTCAGGTAGCCGAACCCCTGCTCGGCTGCCATCTTCAAAAACGGGGTGACGATCGGCTCCCCGGCGTCCTCGGCGATCATCGCCCCAGGGGTGAACAGCGTGATGCGATGCGCATCGCCCAGGCGATGCTCACCGAGCCAGTGCGCCATTGTCAGCGCGAGCTCCAAAGGCGGGCCCTCGCAAGCGGCGACCCCCACCGGCATCCAGTCCGGTTTGCCCTGCACGCCCTGGTGGAACCGGGCCGAGCCGATGACGATCGGCCCGCCCTGGTAGGACGCGAGACGACGGCGCAGTTTGTTGCCGTAATAGCCGCTGGAGACCGTGTCGCCGTGCTCCCCGAACCCTTCGATCCGGTCGTAGGCCTGACGGTTGCCGAGTGCGATGACCAGGTAGTCGTATCCGAGCACTTCGGTCGCTGAACCTAGACGGTCGCTCGGGACGACCCGCACGCTGCGGGCGTCGGGATCGACGGCGACCACTTCCGCGTTCAAGAAGGTGTTGCCGTCGTGTCCGTGGATCGTCGGGGTGTCTAGCAGCAGGGATTCGAGAGGGTTGTGATCGGCGAACACCTCCAACTGGATGTTCGGCACAAAGGTCATATATGGATTTCGATCCACCACAACCAGCTCGACGGCATCGCCGGCGTGCTCGCGGATGAACCGGGCGGTGGTCAGCCCGGCGAAGCTGCTGCCGAGTACCAGGACCTTCGGTCTGCCGTGTGTCATCATGATCGCCCTACCTTTCTAGATGGGTGGTTGTTGCCCTCGGCCGTAGGCTTCGAACTGCCCAGGGGCGTCGGGTATGGCTTTCATGGTTGTGCTGTGTTTGAT
>NZ_JBYCLE010000425.1:0-2257 GCF_057473765.1 Mycobacterium sp. TH-M106
CCGGCACCACGCCGCTGCCCACCTCGTTGCTGACCGCCACCGCCCGCACCGGGCAGCCGCGCCAGGCCGCCACCAGCTCGTCGACGTCGGCGTGCACGGCATCCAGACCGGCAGCGTCGCGTGCGTCATGCAGGTCCATCCGGGCGGTCAGCCAGGTGCCCAGGCAATCCAGCAGCAGCGGGTTGCCGGTTCCCCGCAGCAGGTCCACCACGTCGGGTGTCTCGACGGTGTGCCAGGAGGCCGGGCGGCGTGTCCGGTGCAGTCGCACTCGCTGGGCCCAATCCGGGTCGTCGTCGCGGATACCGCCTGCCGCCAGGTAGGTCACCTCGGCCTCGCCTGCAAAAAGCGCCTCGGCGTAAGCCGATTTGCCGGATCGGGCCCCACCGAGCACCAACGTGCGGACCGGCATCACCGGCAACTCCATGACTCCTCCGTCGTTGACTCTGAATTTGACCACGCCGGTCCACTCGCATTTTTCCGTGGTACACCCAGACGGCAACGACAAGGCCCGGCCTGCCGAAGCAAGCCGGGCCCCTATCGTTGACGGACTTTAGAAGTCCATGCCGCCCATGTCCCCGCCACCACCAGGCATAGCAGGCTTCTCCTTCTCCGGCTTGTCGGCGACGACCGCCTCGGTGGTCAAGAACAGCCCGGCGATCGAGGCGGCGTTCTGCAACGCCGAACGGGTCACCTTGACAGGGTCGGCGACACCGGCCTTCAGCAGATCCTCGTACTCGCAGGTCTGCGCGTTCAGGCCGTGACCCGCCTTCAGGTTGCGCACCTTCTCGGCGACCACACCCGGCTCCAGACCGGAGTTGAACGCGATCTGCTTGAGCGGAGCCTCCAGTGCCACCTTGACGATGTTGGCGCCGGTGGCCTCGTCGCCGGAGAGCTTCAGCTTGTCCAGCGAGGGCGCCGCCTGCAGCAGGGTCACGCCGCCGCCGGCGACGATGCCCTCCTCGACGGCGGCCTTGGCGTTGCGCACCGCGTCCTCGATGCGGTGCTTGCGCTCCTTGAGCTCCACTTCGGTTGCGGCGCCGGCCTTGATCACCGCGACTCCGCCGGCCAGCTTGGCCAGCCGCTCCTGCAGCTTCTCCCGGTCGTAGTCGGAGTCGCTGTTCTCGATCTCCTGCCGAATCTGGGCCACCCGCCCGGCGATGGCCTCGGTGTCGCCGGCGCCCTCGACGATCGTGGTCTCGTCCTTGGTGACGACGATCTTGCGGGCCTTGCCTAGCAGCGTCAGGTCGGCGTTCTCCAGGGTCAGACCGACCTCTTCGCTGATCACCTGGCCGCCGGTGAGGATCGCCATGTCCTGCAGCATCGCCTTGCGGCGGTCACCGAAGCCGGGCGCCTTGACCGCCACCGACTTGAACGTGCCCCGGATCTTGTTGACGACCAGGGTGCTCAAAGCCTCACCCTCGACGTCTTCGGCGATGATCAGCAGCGGCTTGCCGGCACCGATAACCTTCTCCAACAGCGGCAGCAGATCCTTGACGGTGGACACCTTGGAGCTGACCAGCAGGATGTAGGGCTCCTCCAGGACGGCTTCCTGCCGGTCGGCGTCGGTGACGAAGTAACCCGAAATGTAACCCTTGTCGAATCGCATGCCCTCGGTCAGCTCCAGCTGCAGCCCGAAGGTGTTGGACTCCTCGACGGTGATCACGCCCTCGTTGCCGACCTTGTCCATCGCCTCGGCGATCAGGTCGCCGATCGACTGGTCACCGGCGGAGATTGCGGCGGTCGCGGCGATCTGCTCTTTGGTCTCGACCTCCTTGGCCCCCTTGAGCAGCACCTCGGTGACGTGCTCGGTGGCCTTCTCGATGCCGCGCTTCAGGGCCAGCGGGTTGGCGCCGGCGGCCACGTTGCGCAGACCCTCCTTGACCAGGGCCTGAGCCAGCACGGTGGCGGTGGTCGTGCCGTCGCCGGCGACGTCGTCGGTCTTCTTGGCGACCTCTTTGACCAGCTCGGCACCGATCTTCTCGTAGGGGTCCTCCAGCTCGATCTCCTTGGCGATGGACACGCCGTCGTTGGTGATCGTGGGGGCACCCCACTTCTTCTCCAGCACGACGTTGCGGCCCTTGGGACCCAACGTCACCCGTACCGCGTCGGCGAGGCTGTTCAGACCCCGTTCCAGACCGCGACGGGCCTCTTCGTCGTACGCAATTTGCTTTGCCATTGCGAAGTGATTCCTCCGGTTGCGGATGACACGTCTGTGGCCGGGTGCAGCGCCCGCGACGGACGACCGAAGGTGTCGTTG
>NZ_JBYCLE010000426.1:0-38072 GCF_057473765.1 Mycobacterium sp. TH-M106
CGTAGGACACCGTTGCGTGCTCGTTGTCTTCGACACGCTCAACGAAGTCGGCGATGCCGCGCATGCCGTCGTGCACGAAAGGCATCTGATAAACCACATCCCAGTCTCCGGTGAACGGGTTGCCCACGCGGGCAACCCAGTTCGTGAACGTCTCGCCGTCTGCTCGGGCCGGGACCGTCAGGATTGATTTGCCCGCTTGGGTGTACTCGGTCAGGCACTGGGCTTCGTGCTGCTCGCCTTTCTGGCGCAGCAACCTGGCGAACGACCCGAACGTCGCAGCGGGCTCGGTCAGCAGCCCCGCCTCCACCTGGTTGCGCAGGGTGAGGAAGTGCGCGCAGTCCAGCCACGCCGTGATCCTCGACGGCGTAAGCAGACAATCTGTCACGGCATTCTCTCCCTTGCGCAGTCAGCCGGAAGGCTGCTGATGCGCCAGGGTAATCGTCGACGCCGACAGCGCGTGGGCGAACGCCGTCCTACCTTTCAGCCTGCGTGATAGGCCGCCCTACCTCCCCACCCAGCCGAATAAGTCCGGCATCGAGATGAACCGGGGCAGCACCTTCGCACAGTGGGGAGTTCTGGATGGCCTCGCGTACCAGCGGGTGGGTGTCCAGATCGACCATGAGGTCCGCTGCTTCGATATCGACCAGAAGCGGCTGCGGCGTCACGAGAGTCACCCGGCCGACACGTTGTTTAGCCAGCCACTCTTCAACAGCTTGAACGGTTGGCACCGCGGTGTCGGCAGCTGCGTCGACGAACTGCACCGCGGCAAGAAGGACGTCAGCGCCTGGATTGGGCCGGAACCGCGCCATTGTCTCGACCAAGCAGCCGCGAAGGTTCTCGGCCGCGTAGCGCATCGAGAACCTTCCCTGCGGATCATCAAACCGGTTGCGTCCAGGGCCCTCAGGCCGCAGCCGCGGAAGTGCCTCGGGTGCAGGGTGCACACGAACCGCGCCGGAACGAGGCAACGGCACCGAAAGCAGGCGGATCACCCTTCGAGGAAAGCTCGCGTCGCTGCGAGCACAGCCTGTTCGGCTTTGCTGACGGGTTGAGTAGCGAGCACAACCAATGGTGCTTCGTCGTCGAGTTGAGGGTTGGCTGATCTAAGAAAGGCAGTAGCTACGGTCGGACTGTAGATGGATTCGATGGCCCTAACTGCTCGAAACAACACTGCGAGTCGGCTGACGACGTCATGTTCACGGGGCTCGGCCCGGTGCTCGACCCAGTTGCGGACAGTGCGAGCATCTTTCAACCCCAGAGCGGCAGTCGTGTAGCGCACCCCCACCGACTCGATCAGGTGGCGCGCCTGTTCCCATGGCCGCATTACGACGGACTCTTTGTACGCCGCCTCCCAGGCATCCGCGACAGCAGACGAAGGATGCACCGAAGCACTGCCCATCATGTACCTCCTAATGAGTGCTCTAACGCTATCACTAACGCAACGCCGGTGACCTCTCCGCTGGCTTGAGTGCGCCGCTGAAGGCCGGCGACCAGGACGCCGAAGTCTGGGCGACGCAGCCTCCGTTGTCCCGCGTAGCCGGGCACTTGTCTCTATCGTTCCCGGCGGCGACGACGGCGGCGGGCAGGCCGGCGCACCGGACGACAGTGCCGGTCGGCTGCGCCGGTAGCACTGCGAACACTTGTCTCCCGTCCGGGCGCTCTACGACGACGTCATCTTCCTCGTCGCGTTGAGACAGTTCCGGACCGGTTGGGAAGTGCAGACGGCGCATCCGATCAGCGGCAGGGGCGTTGCCTACCTGGATAACCAGGGTCGACGACATGCCGTGCCACTGACTATCAGAGATCTGGGCAGTTAGGATTTGACTATGGCGATCGATGTTGACGAGCTGGCGGCGGCGTTGTGTGAAGCCATGCCGCGATCTAGTGAAGTCGTCAACCGATACCAGCGGTTCGGAGAGTCTGAGCTTGCGATTCCCGCGGCGTTGGCGGTGTTCGCGCAGCGGCGCGTTCCGCTGCCCACCGGTCTGCGGCGGCAGGTCGAGGAACTCGCCGAGGCGCCAAGCACGTGGCACAAATTCGCTCAAAGCATCCGCGCTGAACTCGCCGAGATCCCGATCAAGACGTCTGCATAACAGTGTCGGCTCGTCGGCTGGGGCACATACGGTGGAGGCGCGGTTGCCGGGACGGAAGCCAGGTACTCGGCCTTGGACAGGTGCGACGCCGACCATCTCAGCCGAAACCGCATGGGGCACACCTCCGGATAGGCAGCTGCCGAATCAACGCGAATCAGACAGCCAGCCGCTGGGCGCGGAGGTCAGGGCAAGAGATCGAGATACTGCGGGCGGGCCTTCATCGCGTGGATGAGCAGCTCGTTGCCGTTGTCGAAGCGCAGGACA
This sequence comes from Mycobacterium sp. TH-M106, assembly GCF_057473765.1. NCBI lineage: Bacteria > Bacillati > Actinomycetota > Actinomycetes > Mycobacteriales > Mycobacteriaceae > Mycobacterium > Mycobacterium sp. TH-M106. The sequence goes on from NZ_JBYCLE010000426.1 coordinate 2,355, forward strand.
ACCAGCTCCAGAAGCCGACCGCTCGGATCGAAACCCAGCCGGAACTCGCGGGCGGGGTTGTCGTCGTCCAGGTCGGCGATATACACATGGTGCTCCGCCGCGTAGATGCTGTCTTCTTTTCTGATGCCGTGTTTGAGCGCGGATTTATGCGCTCTCACGCAACTTCGATCCAGGCGCGCACCGCTGCGCGGATCGCTTCGGACCGCGAAACCTGCTCTTGCTCGGCGCGGGCATTCAAAGCCTCCAGCAACGCCTCGTCCATCCGCACCGGCACCATCACACCGGGGCCATCTCCCACGGTCGGCCGGCCGCGCTTACGCAGCTTCTCCACGTCGTAGCCGGCCTCGGCCTCGTCCGCCCAGTCTTGGATCATCCCGTCGGTGACGGGCACTCCCTTGATCGTCTCCTCAGCCATACCGATTAGAGTAATACGAAATTCCGCTGCGGACCACACGCAGCAAGCGCCTGAGCAGAACTCCAGCCGGCCCGGACAATTATGGCCGTAGGCAACGTAAGCGAACTCCGAGGAACGCGCCGGCGTTGACGACCGGCCGAGTCGCCCAGACGATCGTCGTCAGCCGCGAGATCGAGGGCGCCGTGGCGGACTGTCTGGCGAACACCACTGGCCTCATCCGCCACCGCACCGGGGGATAGGGACAGTTGCCCGCCTTGCAGCGACAAGCCCCGTTGTCGCGCGTAGCCGGGCACTTGTCCCTATCGTTCCCGGCGGCGACGACGGCGACGACGGCGCTGCAGTGCGGCGCTCAACTTTCTGCCCCACGTTGAACCGCGGCATCGTGCACCTCCTCCGAAAGACGTGCATTGTTGCTGCCCAGTTTTTGCGATGAGGTTTGACATGGTGGTGGCTGCACAGACCGCGGCAAGCGCTTGGGTTATCGCGCTCCGGGCGGCGCAGCGGCGCATCATGGAAGCATGCGGATCGGAGTCGGGGTGTCCACCGCGGCCGACGCGCGGCAGGCCGCGGCGGAGGCGGCAACGCAGGCGCGCGACGGGCTCGCGGGCGAAGCGCCGTCGCTGGCGGTGCTGCTGGCGTCGCGATCGCATACCGACAGCGCCGCCGACGTCCTCAAGACGGTGCAGGAGAGCATCGAGCCGCCGGCGCTGATCGGGTGTGTGGCCCAGGGGATCGTCGCCGGGCGCCGCGAGATCGAGGACGGGCCGGCGGTGGCGGTGTGGCTGGCGTCCGCGCTGACCGCCGAGACGTTCCAGATGGACTTCGTGCGCACCGGCTCGGGTGGGCTGCTCACCGGTTACCGCTTCGATGCGACCGCCCGCGATCTGCATCTGCTGCTGCCCGACCCCTACACCTTCCCGGCGAGCCTGCTCGTCGAGCACCTCAACACCGACCTGCCGGGAACGACCGTGGTGGGCGGCGTGGTCAGCGGCGGGCGGGGTGCCGGTGAGACCCGGCTGTTCCGCGATCACGACGTGCTCACCTCGGGCCTGGTCGGGGTGCGGCTGCCCGGCGTGCACGCGGTGCCGATCGTGTCGCAGGGCTGCCGGCCGATCGGCAACCCCTATATCGTCACCGGCGCCGACGGCACGGTGATCACCGAGCTGGGCGGCCGGCCGCCGCTGCAGCGGCTGCGCGAGATCGTCACGGGGCTACAGCCCGGCGAGCAGGAGCTGGTCTCCAGCGGCCTGTCGATCGGGATTGACGTCGACGAGCACCTGGCGTCCCCGGGTCAGGGCGACTTCTTGATCCGCGGCCTGCTCGGGGCCGACACCGCGAGTGGGGCGATGGAGATCGGCGACGTCGTCGAGGTCGGCACCACCGTTCAGTTTCAGGTCCGCGACGCCGAGGGCGCCGATGCGGATCTGCGCCGGGCCGTGCAGCGGGCGGAGGCAACGCTGCCCGGGCGTGCGGTGGGCGCGTTGTTGTTCACCTGCAACGGGCGGGGGCGGCGGATGTTCGGCGTCGCCGATCACGACGCGACGACGATCGGGGGGCTGCTGGGCGGGATTCCGCTAGCTGGGTTCTTCGCCGCCGGGGAGATCGGCCCGATCGCCGGGCGAAATGCGTTGCACGGGTTCACCGCGTCGATGGCGGTGTTCGTCGACGGCGCAGAGTGAGCCGGTGGTTGGACGCATCCAGAGTTGATCGACCGTAAACTGGGGCAGACGCCGAACGGTGGAGGTGACGACGGCGTCGGGGACGATCGAGCTACCGCTTGCCACCTATTGGGGGCCGCGACGTATCTACGATCTCTCGGACGACCACGACCTCCGAAGCGCATACCAGGCCCTGGTACGTGACGGCACGACAGCCGTCCAAGAGGACATGCTTAACGAGATCTTGCTTCGCCGCGTGTGGTCCGTGCTGCTCCTTCCCGAACGGTGCCGGCGCATCTGGGAAAGTCGTTTCCCGGAGCTGCGGGCGTAGGGTCCGGCCACATCCGGCGCGATGGATGAGGTTCAACATCAACGGCACGTCGCCACCCTGCTGCTGGATGCGCCGCCGATGATCCGCCGCGGTGCGGTTCAGCGCAGTTCGATCAGCCGATTTCCGACAGCCGCCAGCTCGGCGATGCGATCAATCAACGGCTGGAACCATTTGAGCAATTCTTGGCGCCGGGTGTTGCCGACGCGAACCCACACGATGACCGGTGAAGTATCACTCAGCGTGAGCATGTCGTAGAAATCCTCGTCTTTTGTCACGAGTGCGGCATCGTGCTCGAGCGCGTAATCCCAGAGGGTTCGGTCTGCAGCGTCGCCAAACCCGATTTCGTCAACGTGCTCCGCAGTGCGACCGTGATCGGTAAGCATGTGCGCGAGTGCCGGCGGCAGCTGCGAATCGATCAGGAACCGCACCGGCTATGACAAGGTCAAGATCGTATGGTCAGCCTGCGCTGCTGCGTATCGCAGGCACGCCTTGACATCGTCGGCGGTCAGATACGGGTAGTCCGCCAAGATCTCCTGCTCGGACGCGCCGGCTGCAAGTAACGAGAGCACGTCAGCGACGCGCATGCGAGTCCCACGAATCACCGGACGGCCGTGAACTACCTCCGGGTCGATGGTGATGCGCTCAAGTGCGGCCATTAGCCAAGGATACTGCCGGCCGATCCGGTGTGACGGGCACCGCGGTCATCCACCGTGAGCTGGAACCGCCGTCCGATTAAGCCCACTTCGCCGACGCGACGGCAGTCGTTGCAGTGTCCGCGGTGGCTGTGGATGGACCGACTTCTCAAACCGCCGCGCCGGCGTACGCTGCCAGCATGCAGCCGGAGAACCTCGAGCCGCGCGTCACCGCGGTGGAGGGCAGATGGGCGAGTTGAGTCGCGAGGTGCGAGCCAACAAGGTCGAGGTGGCCGCCGTCCGGGAGCTCACAAAGGCGGTCGACCGCGACGTCAGCGAGATGCACGGTTTCCGCCGGGCGACGATCGCGAGTTTCAACGCGTTGCGCGCGGATATGGTCGACATGCGCCAGGACATCGGCGACATGCGCCAGGACATTGACGACATGCGCCAGGACATCGGCGATATGTGCCAGGACATAAACGGCATACGCCGGGACATGGTCGACGGTTTTCGGCGAGTTGACGAACGGTTCGCGCAGGTCGACAACGGCTTCGCCGAGATGCGCGCCAAGTTCGATATCACCGCGGCCGGGCAACAGCGCATCGTTGAACTGATTCGGCAGGCAATCTACACACAAGGCGGTACGGCCCCGGCCCGATGTCGATGGGCGAGCTGGTCTGCAGCGAGGCGCAGTGCCCGGTTTGCCGCGTCGCGTTCCGGCACAGCCGTCATGCCGACGTGTAGAGCCCAGGGTCGACGCCCAGGCGGGGCCGCGCCAGCCTGACTTTGGCCGGCTACGCCACCGCCGCGGCAGACGCCTGATACACCTCGGCCGGCATCGCCTTGCGCAGCCGCCAGGTGATCGCCATCGGCTTCTCGCCCTCGTGCGAGACGTAGTCGGCCGGACCGAGGAACACATACGGCGCGGCGCCGAGCGCGTTGGTCTTGGCGGGACGCACGAACAGCAGGATGTGTGAACCGCGTTCGCGGTGGTGGATGTAGCGCTGGCCGGTCGGTGAGGTCGCCGAGGTGGTCGATTGCGACTCCCAGTGAAACAGCCGGTCGCTCAACGCGAAGTCGCGATACATCGTGGTCGGCGAGTAGTCGGTTTCGGTTTTCTTCACGGTGATCAGGAACGCGTCGGCGTTGACGGCCGCACACCAGGCGACGCCCTCGCGCATGGTGCTGGGGGTGCGCTGCTGAGAGGTGAAGTCCAGCGCGGTCAGAATCTCCTCCCGCGAGTAGGTGGCGTGCACCTGCAGCGGGGCGTCGCCAAGTTCAGGCACCAGGACAGCGAGGTCGTAGGTGCTGCGGCGGGCGTTGTCGAAGGTGATGTCGACGACCTGGCGCATCTCGTCGGTGACCTGCTCACCGGCCAGGACTTCGAGGCCCGCTGTCGGGCTGTCGAACCCGCCGCCGTTGGGAAACAGCGAGTAGAACAGCATCGCGGCCAACCGCCGCTCGGCGGGACTGTGGGTGTCGACGGTGCCGTCGAGCAGCGCCCGATACGCCGACCAACGGCGCCGGTCGTCGACGTGGGCCAGCGCGCGGACCCGCTTGATCAGCTCGGTCTCCCGCGGCCCGGGGTCCGGGCCGAGCTTGCCGGCGTCGCGGCACAACGTCGTCCACGACCGGTTGGTCTTGAGCACGTCTTCCAGGCCGCGCCCGGACGCGTCGAGGTAGTGCGCCAAGCGGTCGTCGGGCTGGTCACGAACCTCCGACACCAGCGCCGCCCAGCGGGGCGCGATCTGTTGTTTGATGTTGTCCAACACCAGCTCCCGTGCGACGGCGTCGAGCACAATCTGGCTGCCCGGCGGCAGGAACGGAAACCCCTCGGCGACTTGGCGTTGCAGCGCCTTGCCGCCGACGCCGGTCAGTGCCCGAAAACGTTGGTCGAAGCGGAATTCGCGGCGTTGGTGGCCGACGAAGTCCAGCGCGGTCAGCACCGTCTTGCCTTCGGTAAGCCGCAGCCCGCGGCCCAGCTGCTGCAAAAAGACGGTGGCGCTTTCGGTGGGCCGCAGAAACAGCACGGTGTCGACCTCGGGGATATCCAGGCCCTCATTGAACAAGTCGACGGCGAAGATGATGTTGATCTCCCGGTTGCGCAAGGCCCGCAATGCTTGACGACGATCGTCGGCGGACGTCTCGGCCGACACGGCACGGGCGGGGATGCCGGCCTCGACGAACCGTTGCGCCATGTAGTGGGCGTGCTCGACGCTGACGCAGAAACCCAACGCCCGCATGGTCGCAACGTCGGCCACCTTGTCGCGCAGTTGGGTGAGCACGATGCGGATGCGCGCGTCGTTGCCGGTGTAGACGCCGCTCAGCGCCGACAGATCATAGCCGCCGCGTTTCCACTGCACGGCCTCCAAGTCGGTCTGGTCGTGGATGCCGAAGTAATGAAAAGGCGCCAGCAGGTTTTGTTCGAGGGCTTCCCACAGCCGCAGCTCGGCAGCGATCCGGCCGTCGAAGAACGCTCGGACGTCGACGCCGTCGGCGCGTTCGGGGGTGGCGGTCAGCCCGAGCAATTCGATAGGGCGCACGTGGTCGAGCAGCCGCCGGTACGACGCGGCTTCGGCGTGGTGGAACTCATCGACCACGACGACGTCGAAGTGGTTCGGCTCGATGTCGGCCAGCCGGTTGGCGGTGAGGGATTGGATGCTGGCGAACACGTGTCGCCACTTGGCGGGTCGGTTTCCCTCGACGAGAAGCTCGCCAAAGGTCGCGTCGGTGAGGACCTCGCGGTACATGCGGTGTGCTTGGCCCAAGATCTCTTTGCGGTGCGCGACATACAGCAGGGTGAGGTCTCGGCCGTGAATCTCGCGGACCAGCCGCCGGTAGTCCAGGGCGGCCATGACGGTTTTGCCGGTGCCGGTTGCGGCGACGATCAGGTTGCGGTGCCGGTTGTGGATGGTCCGCTCGGCGTCGAGTTGTTCGAGCATCTCGGCCTGAAACGGCTTGGGCCGCACCTCCAGGAAGGAGACGGCGACGGGTGACGCGCCGGGTTTGCGGATTCCGGACGCCGTCTCCAACGCTTCACGCAGCCGCTCGCCGTCCTCGGCTGGGCGGTAGCGCTCGAAGTCGCGGCTTTCCCAGTAGGAGTCGAATGTCGCCCGAAACTTCTCCAGCAGGTGCGGCGTCGACTTCGCCGAGAGGCGTACGTTCCATTCCAGCCCGTCAACCAACGCGGCATGCGACAGGTTGCTCGACCCGACGTAGGCGGTGTGAAATCCGGTGTTGCGCCGCAGCAGCCACGCTTTGGCGTGCAACCGGGTTTGGTGGGTTTCGTAGCTGACGCCGACGTGGGCGCCGAACTCGTTGACCAGCGCATCGAGGGCACGGGCGTCGGTAGCGCCCAGGTAGGTGGTGGTGATGACGCGCAGCGGGACGTCGCGCTGGCGCAGTTCGGTGAGTTCGTTTTCCAGTAGCCGCAGGCCCTCCCATTTGATGAAGGCGCACAGCAGATCAACGCGGTCGGCGCTGCCCAGTTCGGCGCGCAGCTCAGCGGCCAGGGTCGGCTCGTGTCGAGCGTTGGTCATCAGCGCGGCGTCGGAGAACGGGGTGACGGGCCGGGGAAGTCGGCTGTGGCCCAGCGCAGTTGCCTTCGCAACCTCTTCCAGTCGAGTGATCTTGCCGGGCTCGAGCGGGTGCAGGGTGGCGCCCTCGGCGAAGGTGTCGGGCAGCGCTGCGAGGATTCGCTGGGTCAACTCAACGCGCTTCTCCGCCGTGCCGGCGGCACGCAGCGATCGCTCGATGATCGGGGCGAGGTGTCGGGTGATGGTCAGCGCGTGCTCGGCGTCGTCCACCGTGCCGTAGTCGGCCCGTAGATCGTTGCGGTGCGCGAGTTGATGGTTGAGGTGCTCGGTCAGCAGTGATTCGTAGACGCCGATGTCCATGGGGCGGAGGGTACCGGGTGGATCCGACAGGGCACCGCGATTACATCCGGTCTCCCACGGCATATCCGTTACGGACGACGGCTCGCCTTGAGCTTGTGCGTGATCGCGAGGCTAGCCTCAACGGGTCGGGTTCGTAGTCGCCTGTCCCTGGTGATCACCGCACAGCCGCGTTCGCCGACCACAGGAATCCATTCGGTGTCGAGAATCCCCGACGGCAGCAGCTCCTCGACCGGCGGCACACTGAACGCAGCGGTGTCGCGGCGAATGCGCGCAACACCCTTGGCCAGACGGAGAAGATTTTCGTCGATGACGAACCGAACGTCGTCGAGCGTCGTCACCGCGGGCCTGGCTTACGCCGCCGTCAAGTTGTGCTTCTTCGCGTAGGCGATAGCTGCCTGCACGTGGGCCAAACTCAGCCCATAGTCGGCAGCCAGATCCTCGGGTCGATCGCCGCCGAGCGCCATTCCGGCGATGGTCGCGACCGATACCCGCCGACCGACGAATGTCGGCTGGCCGCTGAACCTGCCTGGGCTGGTCACGATATCGGGAAACTCGATGTCGAGCGCCAGCTCGGCGACGAATTTCTCACCCTCCTCGTCCTCGGCCAAGGTGGCATAGTCAATCACCGACCTGCTCGGAGGACCTAGCAGCATTTGCCGCGTCCGCACAACCATCCGCGGCTCATCAGCACCGGCCGCGTCATAGGGCCGGCGCAGCGCCTGCAGGTCCATGTCGACGACTTGAGCGGGGATGGTCAGATCGCGATCTTGAACCGTGAGGTAGGGGCGTACATTGGCGAGTGGATACCGCACCCCGTACATTTGTCGCAAACTGTCGACTGCTGCCCGAAGCCGGGGTGTCGGCACGTCCTGTTCGCGGTACTCGGCCAGGATGCGGGTCTCGACGAACTCGCCCCAGGTCACCCACTCTGTCTCCCGCCTCCGCACCCGCAAGATCGGGTCGTAGGACCGGCCCGCCCGGCGATAGCCGTTGATCCACCGGCGTGCAGTGCCGCCGTTGAGCCCGACGAGCTGGTCGACCTCGGCATAGAGGTAGACCTCGCGATCAAGCATCGAGGTGACCGGCATGGACGACAGCATGACACATGCTTACCTGATAGCGCCGACACGTTTGCTTCGTGGTGGCTACCAGCTATATCGGGATCCCAAGGTGCGGCGGTGCGGAAAGTTCGGGTAGGGCCACCAGCTAGCGGGTATCGCCGTGCGGCTCCGGTCAGCAAACTCCCTGCAGATATCGGCGAACACGCTCGGCAAACTGTGGCGCTCCGGCCCGCTCAAGGTGAGTGCACAGATTGAACTGGCCACTCCTTGCGCTCCAATAGTCGAGTTGCTTTCGCGTCACTGCCTTTACCGCACGCGGGGACGAGTCGTCAAGCAGGCAGAAGAAGCTGTCAGGACTGTGCACCTCGTACGGAAGCTCGTCGAGTTGATCCTCCAGTCGCGCAAGTCCTTTGTCGGCGGTGACCACGAAATCGACCCCTGCGTGTATCGCTGCGGCGTGTACATGGGCATCGAAGATGTCCGGGTAGGGCACGTCGGCCCCGATGGTGTAGCCGGCGACCCTGCCCATGCTGAATGTCTCGACCAGCTTGTCCCGAACACCGCCGATCTGCGAATCAGAAGCCGTCGGGTGGTGTTTGCGGAGGTGGTAGACGGCCTCGGCCATGATGTCCTCGGTCCACACGACCTCGAACCACCCGTCCACTTCCAGGTAGCAAAGCGCCAGCCAGTCACGCAGGGTTCGCGCGTAGAGAACGTTGGCATCCGGAAGGACGATCGTTGTCAACGCCCCCAATGTCATAGCCGCCCACATTACGTCGGGGCATGGACATAGTGCGGCGAGCGCTACGGCGCTATGGCGATCTCTTCGTCGAGCTTCCGCAGCTCGTCGAACGCACGACGCTGCTCTTGGCGCTGCTTGTCCCGCAAGGCAAGCACATCAGCGGCCAACGTGCGGGTGTGTGAACCAACCTTGTGTGCCGGCAGCTTGCCTTCGGCGATCAGCTTCATCAGCGTCGGTCTGGAGATGCCCAGCATTTTCGCGGCTGTGGTGGTGGTCAGCTCCCGGGGCAACGAGTGAATGGTCACCGTGGCACCTCTGCTCACGCCATCGATGACGTCCCGCATCAGCGCTGCGAGCGCCGATGGTATCGGCAGCATCCGACCGCCCACCGGTCCGACGTCGAACTCGATCTCCCTGGCCGTCACCGCGGCAAGGGAGCTGCACACGCTGTGCGCTTCGGCGATCTCGGCCTCGTCGACCGTCAGAACCGTCCGGTCACCGCGCACCTGCACGACGCTCATGATCTCCGCACCTCCCGCAACACGTAGCGCCAGACTAGGCGCTTTCACTTATAAGTGCAAGTCGAACGGTCCTGGTTTCCTGGACGAGAAGTCGCTGGGGGTGCGGTGATGCACGGGAGCAGATTGAGGTGCTACGCAGTCCGCACGTTCGCAGCAAACGGCCCTGGCGCATTGAGGGCGCGGGAGGGACCGGGTTTTCGCGCAGCTGCGACGTCCCACATTCAGCAGTGGTGCAGTCGAGGCGGCGGTCGACATCCGACCTGAGTTGGGATCGCCCGGTCTGCCCGACGAGCGACCAAAGTACCCAGCCAGGGTGAAGCCATAGCAAACTGTGCCATGTGTCGGATGCGCCGGGTATGGTCTGGCTCATAGCATCGTTCTAGCGTCTCGCAGGAGGTGTCGTGGACGCGTTCGGTGTCCTTGACGGCGTTCTGGATGACTACGCCAACTTCGTCAAGGGCTTCCTGGACATCAAAGATGACCAGATCCGCACCAGGGTCGAGGCCGAGATCGATGACGGCCTGCTGTGGCCGAAGCCCTGGCTGGCCCTCAACCCCGCATTCGAGCCAGGCGGAACCGTCGGTGACCTCGTCAGGCAAAAGATGCTGCATCCGGATGCGGAGCAGATCTTTCGGATCAGGACCAGCAACGATCCGATCGGCAAGGACATCACCTTCCACCGCCACCAGACCGACGCGTTCGAGATCGCCAACCGCGGCGAGTCCTATGTTCTGACCACCGGCACCGGCTCCGGCAAATCCATGGCATACATCGTGCCGATCGTCAACCGCGTGCTGCACGACGGGTCCGGCAAGGGTGTCCGCGCGATTGTCGTCTACCCGATGAACGCCCTGGCCAACAGTCAGCGCAACGAGCTGGAGAAGTTCCTCGGCACAACCCACCCGAAGGTGACGTTCGACCGCTACACCGGGCAGGAGGCACCCACCGAGCGGGAGAAGATCCTGTCGTTCCCCCCGGACATCTTATTGACCAACTACGTGATGTTGGAGCTGATGCTCACCCGCCCGCGGGAGCGAAAAGCACTGATCGCCAGCGCCGAAAATCTGTCGTTTCTGGTTCTCGACGAGCTGCACACCTACCGCGGGCGGCAGGGCGCCGATGTCGCGATGCTGGCGCGACGGCTCCGCAGCGCGGTGAACGCTGACGACCTACAGTGCATCGGCACCAGCGCCACCCTGGCCGGCCCGGGAACCAAGGCCGAACAGCGTCAGCAGGTCGCCGAACTGGCCACCCGGGTCTTCGGCGTCCAAATTCCCGCCACCAATGTCGTCGGAGAAACCCTGCGCCGGGCGACATCCGGTGACACCGACCCGGCGGCACTGACCGCACGGCTGACGGCACCGACACCAAACACCTGGGAAGGCCTGCGCATCGACCCGTTGGCGGTGTGGGCCGAGACAGAGTTCGGGCTCACCATCGACGACGAAGGTAGACTCAGCCGCCGGTTACCAACCACGATCAGTGACGCCGCAGCAGAGCTACGCAAAATCACCGGCCTCGATGAGCAGGTGTGCCGCAACAAACTGCAGGAGCTGCTGCTGGCGGGCGCGCGGGCCCGCGACCCCCATGGCCGTTCGCTGTTCGCGTTTAAGCTGCACCAGTTCATCGGCAAGGGCGACACCGTCTACACCACGCTGGAGCCAGTGCCGGATCGCTATCTGAGCACGCAGTATCAACGCAGCGCACCCGGACGCCCGACCGGACAACCGCTGTTCCCGCTCGCGTTCTGCCGGGAGTGCGGCCAGGACTTCGTGGTGGTTAACCTCGAACGCGGCGGGGAGAACTTCAGCCCACGCGTCCTCAACTCCGGCGCCGGTGAGCAACCCGAGGCGACCGGGCTGCTGTACGTCACCGACACACCGTGGCCGGACCCGACCGATCCGGCGCTGCTGGAGTTGGTGCCCGATGACTGGGTGATAACCAGCGGATCGGGCCAGGCCCTCGACCCCGGCCGGCGCAACAAACTGCCCGCATCGCTGCGGGTGGACCCGTTCGGCACCGTGACCGACGACGGCATGCCGGTGGCCTTCTTCGAACGACTCGATTTCTGTCCGTCTTGCAAGACCAGCTACGAAAGCGCCCGGCAGTCGGAGTTCTCCCGGGTTGCTAGCCTCGGCACCGAGGGCCGGGCCAGCGCGGTGACGGTGCTGTCGCAGTCGGTGGTGCGGGCACTGCGCGACCAATACGACCTCGATGACGAGGCGCGAAAATACCTGGTGTTCAGCGACAATCGGCAGGATGCCAGCCTGCAGGCCGGTCACTTCAACGACTTCGTGTTGGTGGCGATGATCCGATCCGCGCTGTACCGGGCGGCCACCGAACACGCGCAAGCCACCGGTGGTCAGCCGCTGACTGACGAAAATCTCGGCCCCAAGGTGGTCACCGCACTCGGCGGGGCAGACCTCAAGTTGTTCGCCCGCGACGAGGACACCGCCGAGGAGCTCATCCCGCGCAAGAAGATCGCCCGGGCGCTACGTGACGTAGTCACCTACCGGCTGTGGACCGACCTCAAGCGCGGGTGGCGTATCACCATGCCCAATCTCGAACAGACCGGGCAGTTGCGATTGAGTTACGACGGCCTGGATGAACTCGCCGGCGACAACCCGAAATGGACGTCGCGCGGCCAGCCGTTGTTAGGCGCCGATCCGGCGACCCGGCGAGAGCTGATGGATGTGCTGCTCGACGAACTGCGGAGAAACCTCTGTACTGAAACGGAGTTCCTCACCGAGGAGATGTTCGACGCCATCAGCCGCGCCAGCCGGGAATGGCTCAAGGACCCGTGGGCGATCACCGAGGCGAGCGCGACCTACAGCGGCACCGCGTATCCAGGTGGACGGCCGAAAAACATTGCCGGCATCGGGTCCGATCTTTACCTGTCCGGCCTGGGAGCCTACGGACGCTGGCTGCGTCGCCCCGACCGGTTCCCGGGCCATAGCCTCAAAACAGCAGACGCCGACGCCATTATCGCTGCGCTGCTGGAGACGATGGCCGACGCCGGAATCCTGGCGCGGGTCAAGCTGCCGAATCGGCCCACCGGCTACCGCATCCACGCAAGCCTAATCGAATGGCACGCCGCCAGTGGTGAGCACCGGGCGCCGGATCCGTTGCGCAGCAACCTGACCGAAGGGCGGGTCAACCCGTACTTCCGGCAGCTGTATGCCGAACTGGCACGCCAGCTGGTCGGCCTGGAGGCTCGCGAGCACACCGCGCAGGTGGAGCCAACCAAACGCCAACAGCGCGAGGAAGCCTTCAGCACCGCCCGCCTTCCGGTGCTGTACTGCTCACCAACCATGGAACTCGGCGTCGATATCAACAGCCTCAATGTCGTTGGCATGCGCAACGTTCCACCCACGCCGGCCAACTATGCGCAGCGGTCCGGGCGGGCCGGCCGATCCGGGCAGGCGGCGATCGCACTGACCTACTGCGCCACCGGCAATGCCCACGACGCCTACTACTTCCGGCGCAGCCAGGATATGGTCGCCGGGGCGGTCGCCCCACCCAGGTTGGAGTTGGGCAACCAGGACTTGGTGCGCGCCCACGCGCACGCGATCTGGCTGGTCCGCTGCGACCTGGACCTCAAAGCCAGCATGGTCGACCTGCTCGACATCGACCAGCCCGATCAACCGCTGCGCCCGGAGGTGCGGGCCCACCTCACTTCAACGGCCAACCGCACCGCAGCGATCGACGCGATTACCGCGGTGCTCACCGCCACCAGTGAGGTCACCACGGCACCGTGGTGGAGCGACACCTGGGTCGCCGACACCGTCGATGCCGCACCGGCCCGCCTGGACCGAGCGGCTGACCGGTGGCGTGGCCTGTACCGCGAGGCTCTGGTCGAGTTGGATCACGCCAACGAAACACTGAAGACGATCGGGGCCTCCGAGTCGGCCAAACAGCAGGCCCGGGGCCGGATCTCGGAAGCCCGTGCGGCACTGGACCTGCTCGAAGGCCAGGTCGACGACATCGCGCAGGGCGACTTCTACACCTACCGCTACTTCGCCTCCGAGGGCTTTTTGCCCGGCTATTCGTTCCCGCGGTTGCCGCTGTCGGCGTTCATCCCGGCCCAGCGCCGCACCCGCCACGGCGAAGGCGACTTCATCCAACGGCCCCGCTTCATCGCGATCAGCGAATTCGGGCCGGGCGCGTTCATCTACCACGAAGGTGCCCGCTACCAAGTCGACCGGGTCAGCCTGCCGGCCCGCGCCGATAACACCGGGGTCAACGTCAGCGAGATCAAACGCTGCAACCACTGTGGTTACCTGCACGAGTGCAACACCCCGACCAGCGTGGAGTTCTGCCAGCACTGCGGTGCGGGCTCGCTCGATGTCATGAGCCAGATGATGCGGCTGCTGTCAGTCAAGACGCGCCGACGCGACCGGATCAGCGCCGACGAGGAGGAACGCCAGCGCGCCGGCCACGAGATCGTCACCACGGTGCGGTTCGTCCCGCACGGGGTGCGCGCCGGCCAGCTCACCACCACCATCACCGCCGCCGATGGCCGACAGCTGGGCACCATGACCTACGGCGACACCGCGCTGATCCGCCGGATGAACGTCGGTCCGCGCCGCCGCAAGGACAAAGACGTCCGCGGCTATGTGCTCGACACCGTCGACGGCCGGTGGGGCAAAGAGGCAGACCTGGCGACCAACGTCACCGGGGAAGCGCCGCGCTACCTGCGGGTCATCCCGTACGTGGAGGACCACCGCAACGCCCTGCTGCTGCACCTGGATCCGGCTATCGACACCGAGCAGCGGATGGCCGCCATGTACGCGCTCAAACGCGGCATCGAAACCGTCTACCAGTTGGAGAGCAGCGAGCTGGCCGCCGAACCGCTGCCCGGAAACACCGGAGATCACGCCTGGTCGCGGCTGCTGTTCTATGAGGCCGCCGAGGGCGGTGCGGGTGTACTACTTCGGGTTGCGACCGAAGACGGCCAGCTTCGCAGGGTCGCGCGTAAAGCGTTGGGGCTGCTGCATTTCGACCCCGACACCGGCGAAGACCAGCACCGGGCTCCGCACGCCGTGGAGGATTGCGCGCAGGCCTGCTACGACTGTCTGTTGTCGTACGCCAACCAGTGGGATCACCAGCAGCTGGACCGGCACTGCGTCAAGCACCTGCTGCAAGTCCTCGCGACGGCGGCGGTGGCGGTCGGTGCCGGCGGCGAAGCACACGCGGAGCAACTGGAGCGGCTGAGGAAGGCCTGCGACAGCGACCTGGAACGCCACTTTTTGGACCTGCTTGACGCTCACGGCTACCGGCTGCCCGACGACGCCCAACAGCTCGTCGACGGCTACTACGTGCGACCGGATTTCGCCTACCAGACCGACGGGATGACGGTTGCGGTGTTCATCGACGGCCCGGTGCACGACTCGCCGCATCAGCAGCAGAAAGACGAACAGGCCCGCACCAAGCTCGAAGACGAGGCCGGCTGGCTGGTGTTGCGGTTCAACTATGCCGACGCGGACGACGGCTGGCTGGCCGCGTTCGCCAAGCAGCGCAACATCTTCGGCCCCGGAAAAGCCCGACAATGACCCACGCCGATGACGATGGCCCCCGCGCAACCGGGTTGCAGGGGTGGCGCCGATGACCCTGCTCGACTACCCGGCGGGAAGCCTGGTCAACGCCCGCGGCCGCGATTGGCTGGTGCTGCCCGACGCGCCGACCGGCGCGCTGCTGGTGCGTCCACTCGGTGGACACGAGCACGAAACGACGGTGCTGCTGCCCGGTGTCGACAACGTCGCCGCGGCCACATTCGATCCACCCACCGTCGACGACCGTGGCGACGCCGGTCGGGCCCGGCTGCTGCGCGATGCGCTGCGCCTGTCGTTCCAGGCCAGCGGCGGGCCGTTCCGGTCGTTCGCCCGACTGGCTGTGACACCGCGCAACTATCAGCTGGTGCCGTTGGTGATGGCCACCGCCCAGCCCACCAAGCGGTTGTTGATCGCCGACGGGGTCGGGATCGGCAAGACGGTGGAAGCCGGGTTAATCGCCGCCGAGCTGCTGGCCACCGGAGACGCGCAACGCCTGGCGGTGCTGTGCTCACCGCAGCTGGCCCCGCAGTGGCAGGCCGAGCTGCGCGACAAATTCGGCATCGACGCCGCGCTGCTGCTGCCCTCGACGGTGAACCGGCTGCTGCGAGGCGTCCCGTTCGGCACCAACCTCTACGAGCACTACCCGAATCTGGTGGTGTCCACCGACTTCATCAAACAGGCCACCCGCCGCGACGAGTTCGCCCTGTACTGCCCGGAGTTGGTGATCGTCGACGAGGCGCACACCTGTGTACCGCACGCCGGCACCGCCAAGTCGGCGCAGACCCAGCTGCGCTACACGCTGCTGCGCAAGCTCGCCGACGATCCCGCCCGGCACCTGCTGCTGCTGACCGCCACCCCGCACAGCGGCGACGACACCGCATGGCAGTCGCTGATCGGGCTGCTCAATGACCGGTTGGCCGAGCTGCCCGCCGACCTGTCCGGACACCACCGCGAGGACGATCGGAAACTGTTGGCCACGTTCATGATCCAGCGTGAACGAGCCGACATCAAAGCCTACCTGTCCGAGGACACCCCATTCCCCGAGCGCGAAACCGGCGAAATCACCTACAAACTCACCCCCACCTACCGGGCACTGTTCGACGACTGCATGGATTACGCCCGCGAACAGGTGGCCGACCCCAGGCTGTCCGCGGTGCATCAAAGGGTGCGCTGGTGGTCGGCGATCGCGCTGCTGCGGTGCTTGGCCTCCAGCCCGGCTGCGGCCGAACAGACCCTGCTCAACCGCTCGGCACTGGCCGGTGTGGAAAGTGAAGACGAGCTCAACGCGTTGGCCGAGCCAAGGGTTTTGGACTCCGACCTCGATGACGCGCTGGAAGGCGAAGACGTCACCGTCGGCGCCGACACCGGCGACAGCGGCACCCGACACAGGCTGCGCCAACTCGCGGAGGCTGCCGCGTCGCTGCGCGGGGTGCGCTGCGACGCCAAGCTCAAACACCTCATCCCGTTGGTCACACAGTTGCTCACCGACGGTTTTCACCCGATCGTCTTCTGCCGCTACATCCCCACCGCGGACTACCTGGCCGAACAGCTCGAGCCCGCGCTGAAGAAGATCCCCGGCCTGCAGATCGCCGCGGTCGCCGGAACGCTGGCGCCGGAGGAACGCGAAGCCCGCGTCAACGCGCTCATCACCCACGACGGACCCCGGCTGCTGATCGCCACCGACTGCCTGTCCGAGGGGGTCAACCTGCAAGACGGCTTCACCGCAGTCGTGCACTACGACCTGGCGTGGAACCCGACCCGCCACGAACAGCGCGAAGGCCGTGTCGACCGGTTCGGTCAGCGCGCACCGCTGGTGCGGACCGTCACCTACTACGGCGAGGACAACGGCATCGACGGCGTGGTCTGGGAGGTGCTGATCCGCCGGCACAAGAACATTCGCCGGGCCACCGGGGTTTCGGTTCCGGTGCCGGTCGACTCGACCACGGTGATGAAAGCGATCTGGGAGTCGCTGTTGTTGCGCGGCAAGGACACCGACCAGCTCACCCTGGACTTCGCCGACGCCACCTCGGCATCGCTGGCCGATGAAGTGGGCGTGCAGTGGGTCAACGCCGCCGAACGCGAGAAGGCATCCCGGTCCCGATTCCGTCAGGCCGGGCTCAAACCCGACGCGGTCGAACGGGCGCTGGTCGAGGTGCGCCGCTCCCTCGGCGGGCCGGCCGACGTCGAGCATTTCACCCGCACCGCGCTGACATTGATGAACGCTGACGTCACCGACACCGCCGACGGGTTCACCGCCCGACTTGACGCGCTGGCGCCGGCGGTGCGCGACCAGCTGCCGGTGACCAAGAATCAGCGGCTGCACTTTCATCGTTCGCTGCCGGTGCCGATCGGCCACAGCGTGCTCACCCGCACCGACGCTTGCGTGGAGGCGCTGTCGCGCTACGTGCTCGACGCTGCGCTCGACACTGGGCTCGATCCGGCCGTGCGCCCGGCACGGCGGGCCGGTGTGATGCGCACCAGCGGGGTCGCCAAAGTCACCACCCTGCTGATGGTGCGTCACCGGCTGGAGATCACCATCGCCGGATCACACGCCACTGTTACTCAAGTCGCCGAGGAAGCCGGTTTCGCGGCGTTCACCGCTAGCGGCGACACGTTGACCTGGCTGCCGCAATCCGAGGTCGACAAGCTGTTGACGCTCACCCCGTCCGGCAACGTCGACGATGCGCTGGCAGAGCAGCAGCTGCACCGGGCACTGACCCGGCTGCCCACGCTGGCCGGCCATCTGACCCAGGTCGGCCGGGCCGCGGCACTAGCCCTGGCCGGTGAGCATCAGGCGGTGCGCGCTGGGGCGAAAGTGAGCACGGCCGCAGGTCGCGCCCCGGTGGTGACGTTCCTGCCGCCGGCCGACGTGCTCGGGGTGTATGTGTTTCTGCCGGGGTCGACGTGAGCGCCGCGTCGGCGTTTCGCGCGGTGCGCACCGCGGGCACCGCGCTGCCCGCCGAGGCGCTGCCCCGCGCGGCTGAGCTGGGCATGCCCGGCCAGAGTGCCGCCGACTACCAGCTGCCGCCGGGCAGGACGGTCAACGCGGCGATCGCCCGCGCGTGGGAGGCGATGTTGGCCACGCACCGGGCGTGGCGCACCGCGCTGGAGACGCTGCCCGCAGGTGATGCCGCCACCAAACTCACCCGGGACAAATGGCTGCTGCCGCTGCTCTACGAACTCGGCTGGGGTCGTCCCGAAACCATGCACGGCGGGCTGAGCGTCGCCCCGCTGGGTGAGACCGACGCCGCGAAATTCCCGATATCTCACCGACTGTGCTGGCCGGATGCCGCCAACCCCAGCGGGTGGGCGCCGCTGCACCTAGTCGGCGCCGGGGTCGACCTGGACGCCAAGACGCCGGGGTTGACCGCCCGCGCCCCGCAGTCAATGCTGCAGGACTACCTCAACCGGGAGCACGACGCGCTGTGGGGGCTGCTGTCCAACGGGCGCCAGCTGCGGTTGCTGCGCGACGCCTCCAGCCTGACCCGGCAGTCCTTCGTGGACTTCGACCTGGACGCGATCTTCACCGACCAGCTCTACGCCGACTTCCGGCTGCTGTTTTTGACCCTGCACGCCAGCCGGTTCGCGCCCCGACTCGATGAGAAAGCAGCCAAAGCCGCCGCAGGCCAAGCCGACGACGAAGACGCCGAAGGCGGCGAGGGCGAACCGGCCAGCCCGCGGCTGGACAACTGCTGGCTGGAACGCTGGCGGGCCGCCGCCATCGACGACGGCTCCCGGGCCATGCTCAACCTGCAGCAAGCTGTGGCCGCGGCGCTGGAACGGCTGGGCACCGGGTTTGTCTCCCATCCAGCCAATACCGCGTTGCGCGACGCGCTGGCCTCGGCCGCCGACGCCGACCGTGACCTGCACCGCGCGCTGCTGCGCGTCGTCTACCGGCTGATCGTGCTGTTCGTGGTGGAAGACCGCGACCTGCTGCACGGCTCAACCGCGACCACCCAGGAGCGGGAATTATATGCGCGGTACTTCTCCACCGCCCGGCTGCGTCGGCTGGCCGCGGCCCCAATTGGCGGCTGGCACACCGACCTGTGGCAGGCCCACCTGATTGTCACCGACGCCCTGGCCGGCGACGGGCGACCCGAACTCGGGCTCAACGGCCTGAACGCCAGCCTGTTTGCCCGCAACACGCTGGGCATCCTCGACGGCGCCGCGCTGCCCAACCGCGCCTTCCTGGCGGCGGTGCGCGCCCTGGCGCAGATCGACGACCCGGTGACCGGCCGGCCCCGCTGGGTCGACTACCGCAACCTGGACAGCGAAGAGCTCGGCGGCATGTACGAGTCGCTGCTGGCCTACACGCCGCGCTACCACGCCGACGAGCGCGCCTTCACCCTGGAGATCACCACCGGCAGCGACCGCAAGAAGTCCGGCTCCTACTACACCCCCTCGCCGCTGATCGCGCTGGTGCTGCAGGAAGCACTCGACCCACTGATCGGCGAGGCGGTGCACTCCCCCGACCCCGAGGCCACGCTGCTGGCGCTGACGGTGGTCGATCCGGCCTGCGGCAGCGGGCATTTCCCGGTCGCCGCCGCCCGCAAGATCGCCGCCGCGTTGGCCGCAGCCCGCGCCGGCGACCCCGAGCCGCCACCGGCGGTGATGCGGGCGGCCACCGCCGACGTCATCGAACACTGCATCTACGGCGTCGACCTCAACGACCTGGCCATCGAGATCACCAAGGTCGCGCTCTGGCTGGAGGCCTTCGACGCCGACCGGCCATTTGCCTTCCTGGACGCCCACTTCCGGGTCGGCAACGCCCTGCTGGGCACCACCCCGGAGTTGCTGCGCCACAACCTTCCCGACACCGCGTTCGTCGCGCTCGGCGATGACGACCCCGATTGGACCAAGAAACTCAAGGCCCGCAACAAGACCGAGCGCAATACCCCCACCGATCAACTGTCGTTCAGCTTCGACGCCGACACGCTGCCGGTTGACACCACTCGGTTCAGCAAGGCCGCCCACGACGCCGACACCGCCAGCGCGGCCACCGTGGCGGCGATGCGGGCGCGCGCCGACGCCTGGCGGCGCCTGGAAGAAGACCCCGACCTGCGGGCCCGCAAGCTCGTTGCTGACGCCTGGTGCGCGGCGTTCGTGCAACCCAAAACCGGTGCCGCGACCTCCGGTCCAGGCATCACCCACGCCACCCTGTGCGACCTCGCCGAAAATCCCGCCGCCGTGCCGAAAGCCGTCATCGACCAAATCAACGACCTGGCACGGCGATACCGGTTCTTCCACTGGCATCTGGAATTCCCCGGCATCTTCACCGTCGCCAGCGAAGACGCAGCCGCCGCCGGCAATCCCACCACCGGGTGGAGCGGCGGGTTCTCCTGTGTGGTCGGCAACCCGCCGTGGGAGCGGGTGAAGATCCAGGACAAGGAGTTCTTCGCCCAGGCTGGCCGACCCGATATCGAAGGCGCGGCGACCGCGGCGATCCGCAAGAAGATGATCGAGCAGCTCGCCGGCACCGACCCCGACCTGTACAGCGGCTACCGGGCGGCGTTGCGCCAATCCGACGGCACCGCGCACCTGCTGCTCAAAAGCGGCCGCTACCCGCTGACCGGGCGAGGCGACGTCAACACCTACAGCGTGTTCGCCGAAACCATGCGTACCGCCACCGGCCCGCACGGCGTGGCCGCCATCATCACCCCCACCGGACTGGCCACCGACAAGACCACCGCCGACTTCTTCAAGGACACCCTGAGCAGCGGGCGACTGTACGCGTTCTACGACTTCGAGAACGAAGCCAAGACCTTCCGCGACGTGGACCACCGCGTTCGGTTCGCGGTCACCGCGATGACCGGCACCCGTCGGCCGGTGCGGCGCACCCGGTTCGCATTCCTCAACCGGCACATCTCCGATGTTCCCGACAAGCGCTTCCAGTTGGCGGCAGGCGAAGTGCTGGCGCTGAACCCCAACACCGGCACGCTGCCGGTGTTCCGCAGTCGCACCGACGCCGACATCACCCTCGGCATCTACGCCCGCTACCCGGTGTTGATCCGCGACGACGACGCGCAAGGCAACCCCTGGGGGCTGTCGTTCGCCACGATGTTTCACATGGCCAACGACTCCGGGCTGTTCCACCAACCCGACGATCTCACCGACGCCGCCTTCAACGGCTGGTCCTACGAGCGGGACCGCACCGAATACGTGCCGCTGTACGAGGCCAAGATGCTCAGCCACTACGATCACCGCTTCTCCACCTACGCCGGCGCCACCCAAGCGCAGCTGAATGTGGGCACGCTGCCACGCCTGACCGACGAGCAGCATGACGACCCGAATCTTGAACCCGTGGCGCGGTATTGGGTAAAGCGATCCGACGTCGAGGATGCGCTCAATAGTCGGTGGGACCGCAAGTGGTTACTGGGCTGGCGAGACATCGCCCGCGCCAACGATACGCGAACCTTCGTGCCATCGGTGTTTCCGATGTCGGCGGTAGGCGACAAGTTTCTACTCGCCCTACCATCGGACCCGACGCACGCCTCAACCCTGCACGCAACCTGGAGCAGCTTGGGCTTCGACTACGTCACACGCCAGAAGCTCAGCAGTGCCTCCGTGAAGTACTTCATCGTCAAGCAACTCGCCTGCCCTACGCCGGCCGACTTCGCCCGCCCCGCGCCCTGGCACCCCGCCATCACTGTCGCCGACTGGCTGGTCCCCTACGTCCTCGAACTGTCCTACACCTCATGGCATTTGCAGCCCTACGCCCAGGACATGGACGACGACGACCCGCCGTTCCGCTGGGAACCCGAGCGCCGCGCCCTGCTGCGCGCCGACCTCGACGCCGCGTTCCTGCACATCTACGGCCTGAACCGAGGCGAGGCCGAGCACGTCCTCGACTCCTTCTTCGTCGTCCGCAAATACGAGGAACGCGACTACGGCGAATACCGCACCCGCCGCCTCGTCCTGGAAGCCTACGACCGCATGGCCAAAGCGATCGCCAACGGCGGCACGGGCTGGCGCCCACTGGCCGACATCCCCGCCGGGCTAGGCCCCCGCCACAGCAGCAAGTGAGTAGGAAGAAGTGCCGACACTAGCGATCGACAAAGGGTTCTTGAGCAACCTCGTCGTCAAACTGGAAAAGCCAGTCGCCAAGCGGGTCACCGAGATAAGACGTTGAGTTCTGCGAGGAGTGGTCTCGAGAGCCGACGTGGCCGCCACGCTTGGAAAAAGCTGGATATGGACTTGGTATGGGTACCGCCAACTGTCGGCGCGGACGGTTTGCCTGCAGCGATGGCGGACAGGCGTGCACCATCGTTTCAGGGGGCGACAACCGGATCCGGTGGAGCGTAGACGTGGCGCGGGAGTGGTCCTACTGGACACGCAACAAGCTGCAGATCCTGGCCGACTACCTGCCTCGGTTCAACTCGGCGAGTCAGAAGTCGGAGCAGCGGATCTACCTCGACTTGATGGCCGGCGAACCCGACAACGTCGAGAAACACACCGGTGAGAAGTTCGACGGATCACCGACCGTCGCCCTGAAAGCAGACCCCGGGTTCACGGTCCTCCGGTTCGGGGAGCTGGGCGCGAAGGCCGACGCATTATCCGCGGCACTGGCTGAACGGTTCCCGGGCGACAACCGGTACCGGGTCGTCAAGGGCGACTGCAACCAGACGATCGACGAGGTCCTGCGGGAGCTTCAGCCGCTCAACTGGGCACCCACATTCGCGTTCCTCGACCAGCAGGGCGCCGAGATCCATTGGAGCACCATCCAGAAGCTCGCACGGTTCCGGCGGAACAAGCGCGGTTGGAAGACCGAGCTGTGGATCCTGATGTCGCCTGCCATGATCGCCCGCGGCGTGCGCGGGTCCAACGCCGAAGAGTTCGAGCAGCGGGTGTCGCTGCACTACGGCGGTGACGGCTGGCTCCGAATCAAGCGGGCGCTGCACTCCCGCGCGATCACAGCCGGGCAGTACCGGCAGGAGATGGTCAACCTCATGCGGTACCGGTTGGAGACGGAACTCGGATACCAGTTCACCCACCGGATCCCCATGACGATGTCGACGAACAAGATGACGATCTTCGACATGGTGTTCGCGACCGACCACTACGTCGGTGATCGAATCATGCAGCACCTTTACAACCAGGCGGCGCAGCGTGAGCCGGAAATGATGCGGCAGGCTCAGGCGGCCAAGGCGGAGAAGGAAGCGGACGCAGCCGGAGTGATGGGACTGTTCGACACCAGCGAGCTGACGGTGAAGGCGGACGACAAGCTGGGGCAGGTGCTGTGGCGGCCGGAGCCAACCTGGGATCCGGCCTCACGCGACTGGTGGAGCGACGGGACCTAACCGGTTGCTGCGGTGGGCATCTCGTCCCACAGTTGGCCGTCGAGTTCGCGGCCGAGTGCCTTCGGGGTACGGCCACCCCACTGCTTGAAGAAGAACGGCACCTCGGCGTCTCGGCACGCGTCGCGGATGCCCCGCGCCCAGGACAGTTCCATCGGCCGGTACCGAGGACCGGACTCGCCGCCGGCGATCACCCAACCGATGCCCGTGAGGTCGATGACGTCGAGCGACCCGAGCAACGGTTCACAGGACAGGAACCGCACTGCGGCGGGCACCTCACGGAGGTCGTCGACGCGACTGAGGACTTCCGCGTTCTCGACCGAGACACCCATCCACAGGTTGTCCGGCCAGTCCAGCTTGTCCGCGAAGCGGCGGAGCCGCAGGCTGCGCTTGGTCAGAACCTGGTAGGTGTGCTGCGGGGTATCTCGGCAGACGTCGAACACGTCGCGGATGAAGTCCAGTGGCACCTTGGCGTGGAAGAGGTCCGACATCGAGTTCACGAACACCACCCGAGAGTTCTTCCACCGCAGCGGTTCTCCGAGTGCCTGTGGGTGCACCGTCACGCCGAAGCCGGGTCCGGAGGTACGGGGGTCACCGTCGACCTGGTACTTCGCCGAGCCCATCGCCTTGAGCCGCCTGGCCAGCGTCATCGCGTAGCAGTGGTCGCAGCCGGCCGAGACGCGATCGCAGCCGGTGACGGGGTTCCACGTGGCCTCGGTCCATTCGATTGCCGAACGATCCGCCATCGTGGTCTCCTCACCTGCGGTTTCCTGCTTCCGCCGTTACTCTATGGTCGGCCGACACCCGCGGTGATGCCATTGTGACCGGTGTGTCACGTGAGGTTACTGAAGAACCGCGGGTCGACTCGCGCCGAGCGCAAGCGCGCGACCGCGTGGACGTGCGAAGTCGTCGACCTCATGCCGGACTTGGAGATCGTCCTCCTGCTGGGAAGCACCGCCAGGGACGGGTGAAAGCGCGCCGCGATCACCCGGCCGGACGTCTACGTGGTGCCCGGCAACATCCCGCACTGCTCGATGCGAGGGCTCAACACCAACGGAGGCCGTGCGGTGTTCGATGAGGCGATCGGGACGGTCGCCGGCCTCCTGCGCAGCGTGCTAGTTCTATCGCCATGAACCAGGACATCGACCGCGAGATCCTTCGGGAACTGGAGCAAGTACGCGTGATCAACGCGTCTGTACGTGAACGGCCGGACCACCACGCCGAACCCGCCAGCGACCTCGCAGAAGACGAAGCCCGGTTTCCCGACATCTGGTCGGCGTCCGTGGTCCGCCGCGGGCTCCACCACGCCGCGGAGTGCATCGACGCGGCGTGCACGCTGATGCTCAGCGGGGACTGGGTGAACCCGCAGTTCGCACTCCTTCGCGCCGTCTACGAGTCCGCCGGCACTGCCGTCTGGCTAATCGAGGCCGAGGACGTCGACACGCGCCTCGCCCGTCTTATCGAGCAGCACCGCGAGTCGTGGCGGTTCTCAGCGAAGGCGTACAGCGGCACCCCGCTCGACGACAGCTGGGAACACGAGACGCGCCAGCGGTGGGCCACCGACGCCGCAGCGGGCTTGGGCATCGACCTGGCGAGGGGGAAGGCTGGCGGGTTCGAGGCTCTGATCAAGTCGATCGACGACCTGCCGGGACACCCGGAGTCGCTCCTCACCGCGTGGCAGCTCTGCTCCGGTGTCAGCCACGCGAAGACGTGGGCGCTGAACACGATCACCGAGGAGGTGGCGCGCACCGCTGTGTACGAACGCGGCCGGCTCAGCGCTCGCGTACCGAACCGCGGACTGTTCTTGACGGATCTTCGTGTCGCCCGCCGCGTCGTGCAGCGTGCGTGGCTCCTGTACCGGATCCGCACCACGGCGCGGCCGCACCAGATGAAGCTGGAGCTGGTTCAGAGGACCAGTGGCGGGAACGAAGTACCCGAGAAGGAGTAGGCGGACGTCGCCGATGGGTCGGTCTCGGTGCGCCGTCGCCGGGCTCAGGTCGGCGACGGCGTGGATTTCGATCCGGGGTGTGGTTCCCGGGGTTTCTCGGCTCTGCCTGGCATCACGGTCAGCGATGTGGCGTTTGACACCGGCGCAGTGACGGTGTCGGTGGCATTGCGTCGGCGTCGGCTGTGCTGTCCGCGGTGTGACTACTCGACTCAGGCACGCTATGACACCCGGTCGGTGGCTTCGTGGTGGCGGGGTTGGATCTGGGCCGCTGGCAGGTGATCGTGCGCGCCGAGAGCTGCGACGGTTGGCGTGCCCGGCTCACGGGGTGGTTACCGAGGGTGTGCCGTTCGCGCGGGCGGGAACCGTGACCCGCGGTGGTGTCGGCCCGCGGCGATAGCGTGCTGCGATGGCAGCCAGCACCATCGCACCGTTCAGTCACGGATCGATCGAGAACATCGCACAGATCATCGGAGAGCTGTACACCGGCCCCGAGCTGACACTGATCCTCGCGTCGGTGGGGATGCCGGACCCGCTCGGCGAAGGACAGACGAAGTGGAAGCGCCTCGCGGCAAGCATGCACGAGAAACAGTACTCGCAGGGAGATGGCCGACCGATCCTGGCCGTCATCACCGCAACGATGAAGCCCGAGGTGATCTGGGACCGCCAGACCAAGGCCGCGGTGACCCGCGACGAGGTCACGCGCGGGCGGGACCAGCCTGACGCGAAGAAGTCGACGCGGGACTGATTTAAGGTCTCCGCCGTGCCTGGGCGCCGCGGGTCACGCAGTGCAGCGGCTCCGTCTCCCGCAACCCGAACTCGTGCTGCGCCGCCGCTAGGCGCGCGTACACATGCTGGCGCAGTCCCTGCGACATCTCAGGCTCGAAGTGCAGCAGCGCCCGCAGCATCCCATCTTCGTGACCGGCCTCCTTCTTCGTGACGGAGTGCACGCCGTCGGCGACCTGGTTCACCGCACGGCGAAGGTCCACGATCCGGTCGAGCTTCACCTCGTGCCGCTTGGCGGCGGCCTCGGCGATGGTGAGGCCGGCCTCCTCGTCGCGCAGCGCGTTGCCGTGGTGGCAGTCGACGCGGCGGAGTAGGTCGAGCACTTCGTCGCGGTACTAGTGACCGTCCACACCCGTGCCGTTGACCCGGGACCACAGCACCTGCTGCACCGTTAGACCATCCGACGGCTCGGGCTCGGCCGGCGCTAGGACGCCTCGGGGCCCGCGCGCCGCGATCAGCTCTCCGATCGGAGCGAGGTACTTCTCCCACAGCGTGTCCCGTAGCGCCTTGACGTGCTCTCCGAACTCGACCACCAACGGGGAGTCCTCGGTCGGGCCACCCGAAGGCGACACCGACACCCGGATGGAGTCGAGCACGTCGGGATCCGCGTCGAGGTAGTCCGCGTAGACGGCGACGGCCTCGAGATCACGGGACTTGCGGTGCGCAACGTGTTCGTGGCGCCAACCCATCAGGGTCTCGTGGAACTCCATACCGCGGTCACCACGGGCGGCACGCAGCAGCTCCTCGTAGTCGACGTTGCGCCGCTTATCACTGACCGCCATCCGCCCGTAGCTGACGATCGCCGATTCCCACAGCGCGCGGCGGTGGAACACGTTGGCTGGGACATCGGGCACTTCGGTCCTCGCGAGAAGAACCATGTCGACGTGCATCAGGTCCGCCCAGAGTGAGGCCCACTTCCCGAGCCGGTTCGCGTCGCACTCGTCGAGCTTCATCCTTCGGACCTGGTAGGTCTCATCCGCCATGAGCTAATAGTGCATGAATCGGGTGACAGGCACACCGACAGGGCGCAGCCTCAAGTGGCATCAGCAGGGAGTACCACCGGAATCACGGCCAGCTCGATACGGCGCTCGCCGTCTTCGGCCCTGAACACGTAGTCGGCGCGCCGTTCGGCATCAGTCGAGTCGACGGTGAGCAGGTGTCGCGGATGCGCGCGCATGGCTTGATGGAGCCGGCCGATGATGTCGCTGGGCTTCGCGTTCTTGATGAAGACGATCAACGCTGCCTTGGTGTCCCGCCAGACGAGGTAGCTCAGCAGCTGGTCGAGCGCCGCGGTGGCCCTGGAAGCCCCGCTCCAGACCTTGCACTCCGCGATGAACGCGTTACGGCCGTCCTCGCGGATCAGGATGTCGGTCTTGCCGGCTCCGTTGAACAGCTCACCGCCCGCGGCGCCCTGCCAGTAACCGTTCAGCGTGCCGAGCAGCAGATCCCGCAGGGCCTCCTCTCCGAGCGCACGGATCGGAGGCGTGGACGTGCGTTCCAGCGACCGAGCCCAGTTCTCGACGACACCGAGGATGTCCTGGTAGATCGCCTTGTCAAGCTCGGGTTCCGGTGTGTACTCCGCCGAGGCACGGCGATGTTGCAGCGGCACTTGCCGACGCCGCGCCGGCACCGGAGGACGTCGCGCGCCGGTAGGCGTGATCGGGATGTTCAGCGCGGCACTGATCCGCCGGTTCTCGATGATCCGCGCACGTCGCGCTTCAACAGCCTGCTTGAGCTCCCGCTCAACGGCCGTTCGATGGACTGTCACGTCGTGGTTCGCCCACCCGATCCGCCTGTCGACGTCCTCGCGTACCTCCGCCATCTGTCGCTCGATGAGCTCGGCGGAGAGCTCGGTGCTCTCGATGTCGAGCTGGACGCTGTCGTCCCTGATCGTCCCGCGGTCGGGTGCCAGCGTGAACTGCGACGCCTGCCGCCGCAGTATCTCGGCGGTGCCGGTTAGTGGCCACGAGACGGTTATGCGGCTGCCCGGGATGCGGTAGGTGTGTCGCTGCCCGAAGTCCATAGAGGTGCGTTCGATCGTCTTCTCCTGCACCGGGGTTCCACTGGCCGCGGTCCAGTCAACTGAAACCGGTTCGGGCATATGTCGCGCGAGAAGGCCGTGCACCAACACGTCGACGTTCTCGCTCAGCAAGGTGTCGGCGTCGAGTCGTTCGAGTTCGTCGAACGCGGCACGTGCGCTCCGCTCGAGCAGCTCGGCCAAGTGCGGTCTGCGCATGAATCCGTTCATCTGTGGCTCCTTTGCGGCACCCGGTGGCGCGCCGAGCTTATTCCTCGGTGGCGACACACCACCGTGTCTCCGCGGCGGGTCGCCTGCTTGTTCGCGTTGTCTGTTTTAGAGACTCCGAACCGTGTGGCGCGAAGTCCGCGACCCGGTTCGGATCCCGCCTGGTGTCGCGCTCCCGATGTCCGACGTGGACGCGTGGATCAGGCGCGACGCCACGGCGTGCAGGGCTGGGTGCTGTTCCGGGTGCCGGCACGGTTGGGGCTGCCGGAGGAGCCGGAGCCGGGGACGGAGTCGAAGGAGCGGTAACGACCTATCGACGGCCTCGCTGCCACTGCCAGACCGTGTGGTCGAGGTCGGTCGGTGACATGCCCATCTCCGGGTTTCGGTGCTCGCGGCGCCACCACGAACGGCTACTTGAGCCCCGGACCGCGATCAGTTTGCGAATGGACCACCAAGAGCTTCGCGCGCAGCTCGACGAAATCAGCCTCGCCGAGCGCGCTGGTTGCGGCGCCGAGGTGGATCTCGAACAGCTTCATCAGGGCATCGTTACCGATGTTGCCAGTCACGATGATGAACAGCTTCCTCGGTGAACCGGTGAGAAGGTGTCCGTCACGGAAATCGCGGTCCTTTGTCACGACAACCCGACCTTCCGTGTCGGCTCTCTGGGCAACCTCGGCGTCGGTGGATGCATTCCCCTTCAGGAGGTCGCGGGTATGGATGGCGTCGTGCCCGGCACGGTTCAAGAAGACAACAAGCCGCGTGGAGAGTTGAGCGTCGACGAGGAAGTTCACTCGGTACTGAGCGGAACGATTCGCTGCCCGCCCGCGGTCAGCGCGCCGAATTCCAGTGCGGCAAGCAGGTCGTCACGCTCCAGGTCGGGGTAGTCCGCGAGCACGTCCTCGATCGTCATGCCAGACGCGAGCAGTTCGAGCAGCGACTGGACCGGGTAGCGCAGGCCGCGCACCACCGGCTGACCGTGGCAAACCGCTGGGTCCACGGTGATCCGCTTCAACCGTGACATGCATCAAGGATACGGCGGCGGCCAAACAATCGTGCCCCAACCGGATCTGGCCGTCAGGCACCTGCTTGTTAAGCGTTTCATCGCCGACCTGCAACGCCTCAAGTTGCGATCGGGTGACAACACCGTGCTCTTGACGTCCTCCCCGCAGTGAACTGCGGGGATTCCTCGTGCCGGCCGGCTGTCTCGATCGCTGCTCATGCAGCGATCGCCGTAGGCTGGTCGGTAGTGGAGGTTCGCGCCAAGCGGCTCTGTCGCATCACAGCCTTGGCTTTACGCCTCGCTTTGATGCGCGCCACTGACCTCCGCGAGGGCGGATGCCTGCGGCCTCGCCGCTTGCGTGCTGATGCACTACGGCTGGGCTTCGGCGACTCGTCGACGTCCTGACGACGCCCCCAGCCCTGGCGGGCTGACGGCAAATCCAGCCGATCGACCCCATCGGCCTGGGGGCGGACGTGCAGTCCCAGGTAGGCCGAAAACAGGTCCCGATCCTCTTGAATGCCGCACGCGCAGCAGTGGGTCCGTTGCGAGAGCGGCTTCTTCTTTTTCGTCCCGCACAGGCAGGTTTGCGACAAGGCGGTCGTGCGCGGGTTGAATTCGTAGAGTTGCTGGCCACCGGCGCTTTCAGCCTTGCGGCGCACCATCTCTACGAGCAACCCTGGCGCCCTATCGCGCACACTGCGCGGAAAGTTCTTCTGCCACGACACGTAATCGAGGTGTTCGCAGGACACGTCGCTACCGTGGGCCAGCAACCGGTTGGCCAGCGCCCCATGAAGGGAGTTGCGGTGCTCGGCCAGGCGGCGATGCAACTCGACCACCTGCCTGGTGGTTCGCTGTGCAGCGGCCGAACGCCGCCACACACAGCGGCCCGTCGTGTGGACGCCATCACGGTTGAAACAGGCCGGTGAACCAGCGCGGTGCTGACGATCCACATGCCGCTGGGCGCGGCGCAGCCTCATCGTGTCCAACCGGATCGCATCAGCCAACGGTTCCACCCAGCCCGACCAGCTCCCATCACTGCGCTGCACAGTGACAGCGATCTGCGACGGCCCCAAATCGAACGCCAATTTGCCTTCGCCGATCGGGCGCCGGCGGGTTGGGCGCCCATCACACACCACCTGCATCCGGTAGGTATCGCGACCATTGATCACCATGCGCACAATCCGGGTCGACAACACTTTGCCGGCCGCGATCAGCGTCTCAATCTCGGCAAGCTCGGCCTGCTGCTCGCGCCCCCGCCGACCCGACACCGCCGCCGGCGCGATCGGCACCACGAACCCCGCACCCCACTGCAACCCGACCAACCGCCCAACAGCGTCGGTTTTCGGGCGCAGCGCACCATGGCCGTCTTTCGCCGACAACGAACGCAGCCCCCGCCTGGCCGATTTGAACCGCGGCTTGCCCCGTTGACCGAGATGCCACCGCTTGACGGCATCAAAGGCCCGCGCCCCCAGATTCTGGGTCTCCTGCGCCGGCAAATGATCCCGCACCCACGACTTCCGCAACGACGAGGCGAACGACTGCGCCGCATCAGCGGTGAACTCATGTGCGGCCTGCACCGCTGCAAACGCCGCACCCCGATACTTGCGCTCGGCGGCCGTGCGCCGCGGCAGCTCCCTCGCCGCAGCCCACGCCGGATCGGCCTTCACCGCCCGGCTACGCCCGATGAACTCGCCCCGCACCGCGTTATACACCCGCACCCCGGTATGGAACCGAGTACCGATCAGGCGGCACTGCGCCGCGTCCGCGCGCAGCGGCCACGACCTCACATGCGTAGGCGCGCTCTTCGGGCGTTTACGCGCCCGCGGCTTACGCGCCGAAGCGGCGGCCCGCGTCGGTGCCGTGCGGTAGGACTGAGCCACAGCACAACCGTAGAGGTGACCACTGACAACCACGACCTACCGCCGCGCCCGGCACAGCGTGTCGTTGCTGCACGCCCACCTCGTCTTCGTGACCAAATACAGGCGCAAACTGTTCACCGATCCGATGCTCACCTTCGCCGAAGCCACCATGCGCACCGTGTGCGCCGAGCTCGATGTCCAGTTGGTCGAGTTCAACGGCAAAGCCGACCACGTGCACCTGCTCGTCGCGTATCCGCCCACCCTAGCGATCTCGACGCTGGTGCAACGCCTCAAAAGCCGCTTTGCTCACGCAGTCCGGAGTTCACCGGCGCGTGTGTCCGCGCCCGGATGCGCGGACATCTCTGGTCGCCGTCCTACTTCGCGGTCTCCTGCGGAGGCGCACCACTGTCCATCATCAAGCAATACATCGACGGACAAGCCCGACCACTCTGAGCGCCGGGCTACGCCCGCCGACATACGGGATGGGCTCACCCCGCCATAAATGGCGAGGCTTGCGCCCAAGAATTCGGTCACGAAGTTCAGCGAGCCGCCCGAAAATCATCTCGCGGAGATGCAACTCGACCGCGCTGTCCATGATGGAATCTTGCCATGTTGCGCGGTGCCGCTCGGCCCGTTATCTCGATGCGATTGAGCGGGCGCTTCCGGCCGTCGACAGGCGAGCGGGGTTCGCCGTGACCGATGCCTCGATCGATCCCCTGCTGCTGGGCCAGCGCGTAATCGCGATCCTGGAGACCGGGTTGCGGACGGCGACCTACAAGCTGGCCACCCTGATGGCGCTGATCGATCACTGCATCGAGAACCTGCCGGCCCAGCCCGACGATCCGCTGGCCGTCCCGATATCCGATCTCTCCCACCGCGTGCTGGCGCTTTACTGGAACCAGGTCCGCCCGTTCGACGGCCGCCAACTGCACCAGTCCACCCAGCCGAAGGCGCGTATCCTGCGCGCCGCCAACGAGTTACGTGCGGCGTCGTCGGCTGGTTCCGGCGGGTTGGCACTGGAGGTGGCGATGCTGCGCGCACCCGATGCCTACCGGCAGGCCGTTGACGAGATCACGCTGTGCCTGGCCCAGCAGCCGTTGCACCGGCTGCAGCGGCTACCCGGGTCAACCGAAAGCGATCCGTTCCTCTACGACGACACGTTCCTGCACGATCACATCTCCCGCTCGACGCTGCGCGCCCACGGCGATGCCCTCGGGCTGCGGCCCGGTGTCGCGCACGGGCTGGCTCGGCTGGCCGGACTGCTTAAGCCGGCGCTGGAGATCATGTGGGTCGACGACGTTCGCCGGATGAACAAGTTCCTCGACGCCGAGGTCCCTGACGTCGCAGGACACCTGTTCGGTCGGGAGCGCACCGCGCTGGCGGCGGTGCGGGAACCGTTCAAAGACGCCTTCGGTGCGCACTGCTTCTACTGCGGCACACACCTGCCCGCGGACAGCCCGATCGACCACGTGCTGCCCTGGTCGCTGGTGGGCATCGACGGACTGGCCAACCTGGTGCTGGCCTGCGCCCGCTGCAACACCGACAAGAGCGGCGCGCTGCCCGCGGTGGAGATCGTCGACCGTGTACTGGACCGCGACCGTACCGTTTTGGAGCAGATCGCCGTTGACATCGAGTGGCCGACCCAGCACGACCGCGTCGTCGCCGCCGCACGCGGGATCTTCCGCGGCCAGCCGCCCGGGGTGCCCACCTGGTCGGGATATAAAACCCACACCCGGCTGGATATCAGCTTCCCGCCGTGGTGGATTCGGGTTGGCGGGTGAGCTTGCCGCGGCGGATCGACGTGGCGTCGTGGGTGCGCGGCTGGGCTCGCTGCTCAACCGAGGGACCGGCCCGGCGACGCGCCCCAGGCCGGGCGGTGGCGTTGCTGGTCGGCGCGTTGCCCGCGCTCGCGTTTCCGGCGCCGGCCTGGTGGTGGCTGGCGTGGATCGGTGTGGTCCCGCTGCTGCTGGTGGTGCGCGCCGCCCCGAGCACGGGCGAGGGCGGGGTGCGGGCCTGGTGCGGCCTCACCGGATTCGTGCTGGCCACCCAGCACTGGCTGTGGCCCAGCGCCGGCCCGCTGCTGGTGGTGCTGGCCGCCGGACTGGGTGCGCTGTGGCTGCCGTTCGGGATGGCCGCGCACCTGCTGCTGTCGGCGCAACTCAGCCCGCTGCGCGTCGTCGCCGCCGTGATCGTGCTACCCAGCGCGTGGGTGGTCGCCGAGGCGGTACGCTCGGCGCCGGTCCTGGGCGGCGGCTGGGCGGTGCTCGGCGCGTCGCAGTGGAACCAGCCCGCCACACTGGCCTCGGCCGCACTGGGCGGGGTCTGGCTGACCAGTTTTCTGCTCGTCGCAACCAACACCGCGATCACTGCCGCGATCGTCTGCCGCGGGGTGTCCGGCCGGATGGTCGCGGCGGCGATCGCCGTGGTGTGCGCCGGGCTCGGCCCGGCCTGGTATGCGCTGGCGCCCGCGCCGGCGGCCCGCGCGACGATCCGGGTGGCGCTGGTACAACCGGGTGACATCGCCGACGCGGCGGCGCGGCAAGCCGCCGGCGAAGCGCTCACCGCTTCGCTGACCGGCCGGCGGCCCGACCTGGTGGTCTGGGGGGAGAGCAGCGTCGGCGTCGACCTCACCAACCATCCGAAGGTGCTGGCCGACCTGGTGGAGCTGTCCCGGGCCGTCGGCGCGGACCTGCTCGTCAACGTCGACGCACCCGACCCGACCGGGCAGATCGCCAAGTCGGCGGTGCTGATCGGGCCGGGCGGATCACTGGGCGCCTACCGCAAGGTGCGCCTGGTGCCGTTCGGCGAGTATGTGCCGCTGCGGCCGCTGCTGGGCTGGATCACCCGCCACACCCAGGCCGCCGCCGCTGACCGGGCGCGCGGCAGCGGGCCGGTGGTGCTGCACACCGGTCGGGAGCCGCACGTGGCCATCGGGCCGTTGATCAGCGTCGAGGCGACCTTCTCCGACCTGCCCCGCCGCGAGGTGGACCTGGGCGCGCAGCTGCTGGCCTATCAGAGTTCCACCTCGACGTTTCAGGGCAGCTGGGCGCAACCGCAGTTGGCCGGCCAGGTTGCGGTGCACGCAGTCGAGGTGGGCCGCCCGGCGGTGCACGCCGCGCTGTCCGGCGTCAGCGCCGCCTTTGATGCGCGCGGCCACCGGCTGGCCTGGTGCCCGGCGAGCGATCGCGGTGTCGTCGTGGTGGATGTTCCGCTGGGTGCGCCGGCCACCGCGTATCAGCGGTTGGGCGACTGGGTGCCGGTGCTGGCGTTGACGATCGTCGGCGGCGCCGTCGTGGTGGCGGTCGTCCGGTCGCGTCGGTGATGAGCCACTAGAGTCGTCGGCGGCACCGGGAGTTCTCGGCGCGCGGGGGGCGTCGCACCGGGCCGTGCCGGCGGTGTTCGCGATCGGCGCCGTGCTGCTGGTCTAGATTGATGGCTGACAAGCTTGACGGTCGCTGCTTGACGTGCTTGACGATCAATGCTTGTCTGTGTTGACGCAGTATTTCACCTACATGGGCTATCTGGACGGAAGCGACGATGACAGACCTGGCTTCTTTCGAGCGGCGGATCATGCGGGCGGTCAGCGAGAAGGTTCATGACCGACTCCGTAAAGCCGGCGAGGCGCAGCTTGACCCGGAGGCCTTCGGCGATCCGGAGCGCATCGCGGACGCCATGGTCGCGGCACTTCCACTGGGGCATGTTTTCGACGAGGTATCCGGGCCGTTCTACGACACGGCAGGGCTGAGCCGATGGCTGGGGATCTCGCGTCAGGCCCTACACCAGAAGGTGGCACGACACGCGGTGCTGGCATGCCCGCTCGACGACGGCAGCACCGTCTACCCGACGTGGCAATTCCTGGACAGTGGCGCGACCATCCCGTCGCTGGCCGAGGTGCTCGCCACCCTGGCAGAGGGCAGCGACGATGCGTGGATGGTCGCCTTGTGGATGCGAGCGCCCAGCGAAAACCTCGATGGCGAACGCCCCTGTGACTGGCTGCGCAACGGCGGTGACCCGCAGCAAGTGATTGCGATGGCACGGCAGGCGGCGTCGAGCTGGGCGGCGTGAGCGATTCCCGGCAGCGCTTGGCACTTGGTCTGCCGCCGTCTGATCTGTCACGTTTCCCCCGATCGCGGCTGCTGCCCAGGACGGCGTTGTACCGGGCGCACACTGTCGGCAAGTCGCCGTGGTGGTTCTCGTCGGACCTATCGGGTCGTTTCGACCTGATACAGCCCAACGGGACATGTTATCTCGCAACGGATGTCGCTACCGCACTACGGGAACGCTTCGGCCACGACCTGGTCCGCCAGGGTGTGGTCACCTTCCAGGCGGCTATCCGAACCCAGGTGTCGACGCTGCGGATTCCGGCTGGGCGCTGGCTGGCGAACACGTGCTCGCCGGCAGCGGCAAACTTCGGGACGACACGTGAAATCGGGACGTGCCCGGCGTACGACGTTCCGCAGGCTTGGGCGGCGGCCTTCTTCGACGGCGGCAGGCATTCGGGTATCCGTTATCAAACCCGGTTCAGCGCCGGCGCTGACGCGGCGGCGCTGTTCGGCGACGCCGGGGAACAGGATTGGCCCATCGACCCACACCCTGTTCGTGGTGTGCGGGCATGCATCGAGGCCGGGATCATGGTTGCGCACCGGCCCACCCGCCGGCAGGTGCGCATTGTGCGGCCGCCGGGATGAGAAGCCCTATGTCAAGCCACCGCGTCTTGGGTCGTGATGAATCGTTGGAGTGCTCGGTGTTTGGTGGGGTCGTAGGGGACGTTGTCTTGC